>NZ_FR896445.1:0-19375 GCF_000435155.1 Dialister sp. CAG:357
TTTTAAGTGTTCAACTTAATTATACAATCCGCCTAAATAATTTTGATTTGAAAAAAATTATAAATATCGTATAATAAATACATAAGGATAAGCAATTCAGCTTATTAAGGAAAGGGGGATCTTATTATGGAGTTAACAGTAAGAGGCAAAAATCTTGAGATCACCGATGCTTTACATACTTATGTAGAAAAGCATACGGGAAAGATTCAGAGGTACTTTGATAAACCCATTAAGATCAATGTTTTACTTCGCATTTCCAATATGACGAAAACTTGTGAAGTGACAGTGTTTGTTGATGGCGTAATTCTTCGTGGTGTTGAAAAGTCTGACGATATGTACAAATCGATCGACCTTGTTTTTGACAAAGTTGAAAGACAGATTCATAAATATAAGACACGCCTGGCAAAGAAATTCAAAGAAAGAAACACGCTCAGCAAACAGTTCATGCAGGAAGAAGAAGCTGTACAGCCTGTATCTGAATCTGCTTTTGAAATTGTTAAGACCAAACATTTCAACATTACCCCAATGTCTCCGGAAGAAGCAATTCTTCAGATGAATCTTTTAGGACATAGTTTCTTCATGTTCTTCAATTCCGAGACCGAAGGAATGGCTGTCGTTTATCGCAGAGATGACGGCAAGTATGGTCTGATTGACGCTAACAAATAAATTAGTAGAGATTAATGAAAAAGGGAGCGGAATATTCCGCTCCCTTTTGACTATATGGGGGTATTTTGATAAAATAAACAAGATGTACAGATGAATAGATATGCTGGAAGGATTAGATTCTTGAATCAATTTAAATAAGGAGCTGCTTCGATGTTTGATAAGTTTTTTGACAGGTTGTTCAATGGTTCAAATGAGAAAGAGATCAAAAAGATCCGCAAGATCGTTGAACAGGAAATAAATCCTCTTGAAGGTTCAATGAAGAAACTTAGCGATTCCTCGTTGGCAAACAAAACAAATGAATTTAAGGCAAGACTGGCGAAAGGGGAAACTCTTGAGGATATCCTGCCGGAAGCTTTTGCTGTAATACGAGAAGCATCCCGCCGTGTACTTGGCATGCGTCACTTTGATGTGCAGCTGATTGGCGGTATTATCCTCCACAAGGGAAATATTGCTGAAATGTGCACCGGCGAAGGCAAGACCTTGGTTGCAACTGCTCCGGTATATTTGAACGCTCTGGAAGGCAAGGGCGTACACGTCATCACTGTCAACGATTATCTTGCTAAGCGTGATAGTGAATGGATGGGCCAGGTTTATAAATTCTTAGGACTTACTGTAGGACTGATTGTACATGATCTTGATTTCAACCAGAGAAAGATTGCCTACAACTCAGATATTACCTACGGGACAAACAATGAATTTGGCTTTGATTATCTTAGAGATAATATGGTCACATCATTGGATCAGATGATACAGCGTCCGCTGCATTTCTGCCTGATCGATGAAGTCGACTCCATTCTGATTGATGAAGCACGTACACCATTGATCATTTCCGGACCGGGACAGAAATCTACGGATAATTACTACGTAATGGCAAAACTTGTCCCGCAGCTGAAGAAGGATGAAGATTACACAATTGATGAAAAGCAGAAAACTGTTGCACCGACTGAAGCCGGTGTTGCAAAGATGGAAAAACTGCTTCATGTAGATAATCTTTATGACGCAGAAAATCTGGAATTAAACCATCTCTTCGTTCAGGCCCTGCGTGCGCAGGCCATGATGGAAAGAGACCGTGACTATGTCGTCAAGGATGGCGAAGTAGTTATTGTTGATGAATTTACCGGCCGACTGATGTATGGCCGTCGTTACTCTGATGGCCTCCATCAGGCTATTGAAGCAAAAGAGGGACTGGAAGTACAGCGTGAAAGCCAGACTCTGGCAACAATCACCTTCCAGAACTACTTCAGAATGTATGCTAAGCTCGCCGGTATGACCGGTACTGCAAAAACGGAAGAACAGGAATTTATCAAGATTTACGGACTTCCTGTACTTCAGGTTCCAACCAATAAACCGATACTGCGTAAGGATCTCCCCGATGTTGTCTTCAAGACAAAAGCAGGGAAGTACAGAGCGGTTGTCAAGGAAGTTCAGCGCAGACATCAGACCGGGCAGCCAATGCTTATTGGTACAACGTCGATCGAACAGTCCGAAGAACTCTCACATCTTTTGACCCAGGCAGGCATTGTCCACAGTGTACTGAATGCTAAATATCATGAACGTGAAGCAATGATTGTCGCTCAGGCAGGCCAGAAGGGGCAGGTTACCATCGCAACGAATATGGCAGGCCGTGGTACGGATATCCAGCTTGGCGAAGGTGTTGCTGAACTTGGCGGACTTGCGATTATTGGTACTGAACGTCATGAAAGCCGAAGAATTGATAATCAGCTTCGCGGACGTGCCGGCAGACAGGGCGATCCGGGTTCAAGCCAGTTCTTCCTTTCGCTGGAAGATGATCTTCTAAGAATCTTCGGTGGCGATAATATAAAGAAATTCATGGAAAAGATGGGCCTTGATGATGATGAACCGATCAACAGCAAGATGGTTTCAAATGCTATCCAGAAGGCCCAGAAACGTGTAGAAGCTCGTAACTTTGATATACGTAAGTACGTTCTCGAATACGACGATGTCATGAACCAGCAGCGTAAGGTCGTCTATGAACAGAGAAGAAGAATCCTTGAGGGCGAAAACATGAAGGACCAGATCCTGAACATGGTCGACACAATCATTGAAAAAGGAATGGAAATTTACGCTGATCCCAAATTATATCCGGAAGAATGGGATTTTGCCGGCCTTCTGAAGTATAGTGAAAAGTACTTCCTCTCACCGGGTGAACTTACGGTAGAACAGCTTGAAGAAATGAGCCGTGAAGAAGTAGAAGACAAACTGAAAACATGCGCTCATGAAACATATGACTCCAGAGAAAAATCCATTGGATCTCCTATGATGAGAGAACTCGAAAAGGCTGTCATGCTTAAAGTTGTCGATTCCAAATGGATGGAACATCTCGATGATATGGACATGCTCAAGGAAGGCATCGGCCTGCGTTCCTATGGTCAAAGAAATCCGATCGTAGAATACAAAGTTGAAGCTTATGATATCTTTGAGGAAATGCAGCAGGCTATGATGGAGACAATCATTCTCTATCTGTATCACATTCAGATCAGATTTGCTGAAGAGCCTCCGGCTGAAGCTGTAGAACAGGATGACCATTTGAAAGATGCAACACCTCATTATGTCAATGAAGATTCATCCTATACAGACAATGAAAATGCCAGCAAGAATTAAGTCACTTCACATATAAAGAATACCAAGCATTGAATAAAGAGAGAGAGATGATATATCAGATGTTAGAAGATTTAAAGAAAACACTAACTGATTTACTGAGTCATGAGAGAGAAATAAGGGATTCACTTTGACTTACCCAGACTGAAAGAACGAATCAAGAGTTATGACGTCCAGATGAGCGATCCGACATTCTGGAATGATGCTGACAAGGCCAGAGAAATTTCCCAGAAGGCGACAGAAGCAAAGGATGCTTATGAAACATATACAAATCTGTTTCAGCGTGCAGAAAGCTTGAAGGATATCCTTGACCTGGCAATCGAAGAAGATGACCAGGAAATGGAGCCTGAAATTGCAGAAGAATTAGCCGAGGTCAAGGCAATCCTTGATAAAAAGGAAATAGAACTTCTTCTGAGCGGCCAGTATGACAAGAATAATGCCATTATCACGTTCCATGCCGGTGCCGGCGGTACGGAAGCTCAGGACTGGACAGAGATGCTCATAAGAATGTATATCAAATGGGCTGAATCAGAAGGCTTTACGATAGAAGAACTCAATATGCTCCCAGGCGATGAAGCTGGTATAAAGAGTGCGGAATACATGGTCAAGGGAGAGTATGCTTACGGTTTCCTGAAATCCGAAAAAGGCGTTCATAGACTTGTCAGAATATCTCCGTTTGACGCTGCCAAACGCCGCCATACTTCATTCTCTGCTGTTGATGTAATGCCGGAAATCAGCGATGATGTCCAGGTGGACCTGAATATGGCTGATGTCAGGGTCGATTACTATCGTTCAAGCGGTGCAGGCGGACAGCACATTAATAAAACAAGTTCAGCTGTCCGTATGACACATATCCCTACCGGGATTGTGGCAGCCTGCCAAAACGAACGTTCACAGTTCCAGAATAAAGAGCAGTGCTTAAGACTCCTTCGCGCAAAGCTTTATGAACTAGAATTGAAAAAACGTGAAAACATGACAAAGGAAATTGAAGGCGAGCAGCAGTCGATTGAATGGGGCAGCCAGATTCGTTCCTATGTTTTCCAGCCGTACACACTGGTAAAAGATAACAGGACTGGTGTAGAAACAGGCAATATCCAGGGTGTCATGGACGGAGATCTGAATCCATTTATCGAAGGTTACCTGAAGATGAACAAGTTCAACTCCAAGGCACAGTAAAAGGTGGAAATAATGAAAGCTATGCATAGTGGTTTTGTTAAGGTTTTAACAGTTTTAATATGCATTGGTGCAATTGCTGCAGGGATGATCTCCCTGCAGCGTAATCATGTAGAAACTGCTGCAAGAACCGTAGAAATGGTTTATGATTACAATAATATTATCGACAGCGCATCTGTGGAGAAAAAAACACCAGATGAGCTTTTTTCGCTTTATAAGCAAAGTGGGATAACCTCTCTGGCAGTGTATGATGAAACTCCGGAAAAATTGGTTAATCATAACTATTTGAAGGTTTACCGTGGTTCTGATTTTGCTTTTAGAAATCCTTCTGAAGCAGGCAGGATCGATAAAGATAAGATTTACATTCAGCAGGGTTCAGAAGATAACAGCGCCGAATATTTCGGCGAAGTAAAAGAGCACCTGAATGCACTTCTTCGTCCTGAAGACTTAGAAGAACATCAAATTGCAGGCACCGATACACTTGAAGTGAACGGAGCATATGATAAATTTATGACGATGCCTCTTGGCATATTCAAGCAATCCATCAAAAATGCGGCTGCAAAAGGATTCTATGTAGTAGTAAGACCATCCAATATCCCGCATGTAACACAAGATGATGTTCAGCTGTTCTTGGATGCTGTATCGTCTTCGGATAAAGTGAGTGCTGTTATATTCCAGGGAAAGGAAGCGTTGGGATATAAAAGCCAGCTTAAATATCTTGCCGGCGGGCTCCAGAAACTTAAAATCCCCGTTGTTCTTATAGAGGCTCAGAATCAGCTCGGCTTTGAACGCCAGGATGGTATTTTGGATCTTGCAAGATATATGGACTATGATGTCGTCCGTCTGTATGCCATGTCAAAAGATGAACTGATTAAAATCAGTCCGGATGAAGCTGCATCCAGATTCTATATTTCTGATATTGAACGAAATATAAGGATGAATCTTTTCCCGTCTTACAAGTTTGCTGCTGATGGCAAGACCTTGTCTGAGACGAATGCAGGATATATTTCTGATGTCAAGCAGAGGCTTGAAGAACATGGTTTCTCGGTAGGGAAGGCTTCCATCATGGAACCATATTTCCCTAATTCCATAGCACGCGCTATTGCTATGGCAGGTGCTGCATCATTATGCGCACTTGCATTTGTTCTGATATTCCCTGCCGCATTTAAATTCGGATATGTGATTGAAATCGCTGTGCTCCTACTTACACAGGGCTTATTCTGGCTGACGCATTCCGTCCTGCCTTTGCAGATGCTTGCCCTTGGATGTGCCGTCTGCACTCCGGTAGTTGTTGTGTCTTTATTCCTTGAATATTGCATCAAGCAGAAGAACAAAGCTTTCTCCGAAATCGGCTGGGGCAGACTCTTCGTGGAATCCGTCGCTATTCTGTGGATTGCAGGAATTCTTTCCCTTATCGGCGCCCTGTTTATCAGCGGCCTTCTCGGGGACATCAGATTCTTGCTGGAGATGCAGATTTTCAGGGGTGTAAAAGTAACCTTTTTGCTCCCGATTATCCTGGTATCCATTATCTATATTCAAAAATTCCCTTTCTTCGGACATGTAGTTGCATCAGACAGAGATTTCGTTCAGTTTGTCAAGAAATTCTGCTCTGTACAGATAAAGCTGGGATTATTGGCCGGGCTTGGGATTCTTGCAATTGTCGGGTATGTCTTTATAGGCCGCAGCGGTAATAACGGGGCTCCTATACCTGCTTTTGAAATTGCCTTAAGACGTTTCCTGGAAGATACCATGTATGCCCGTCCAAGAGAAAAAGAGTTCTTGTTCGGACACCCCGCCATCCTGCTGTCTTTGGCTGCATTATATAGGAAATGGCCGCAGATCCTGCATTATCTCTTAATTCTTGCGGTAACGATAGGGCAGGGATCCATGGTCGAAACCTTCGCGCATATGCGCAGCCCCTTTATCCTGAGCTTTATCAGAGGACTGGATGGTCTGGCCGCTGGTACGCTGTCCATGGTTGCAGCACTTTTGGGTGTAATGATTCTGGCACGAATTACTAAGTTTTTTGGAGAACGATATGGCAAATTATAAAATCGTAATCTCTGGCTATTATGGTTTTAATAACGCCGGTGACGAAGCCATGCTGTCAGCCATAATACAGTCACTTAGAAGTACTTTTGATACTCCGGAGATTACTGTTATTTCTGGTTCTCCAGCCAAGACATCCTGGATTTTTGATGTTAAGGCAATTCCGCGCTTCGGCATGCTTCCTATCATAAAAAGTATATTCCGTTCTGATCTCATCATAAGCGGAGGCGGAAGCCTCCTGCAGGATGTGACCAGCTGGAAAAGCATGATTTATTATTTATCTATCATTACGCTGGGCGTTTTATTCAGGAAACGGGTCTTCCTTTATTCACAGGGGATAGGACCGGTCAGATACCGTGTAATCAGAATTGTACTGAAACATGTCCTTAACCATGTGGATGTTATAACGGTCAGGGATAAGGAATCAAAAGGTTTTCTTGAAAGACTGGGTGTCAAACGCAGGATATATACAACGGCAGATGCCGTCCTTTCACTGCATCCCCCGAAGCTGGAACCTGGAAGAGCAATTCTTGATGCAGAAGGGATTCCCGCCGATAAGAAAATCATTGGCGTTGCCATCAGACGCTGGGAGAAAAAGTATTCCTGGACAAATGATTTGATTTCCTACATTAATAAGATTGCTTCGTTGAAAGATTATGCTGTTGTCTTTATACCGATGCAGTCACCTGATGACAGAGTGGCTTCCGAAGAAATAGCAGGAAATCTTGCTAAGGAAAATATTTTCCGTCTGCAGGGCGGATATACTCTGGACGAATTAATTTCTATTATCGGCAATTGTAATCTGATTGTTGGAATGAGACTGCATGCCTTGATCTTTTCTGCACTGATGAGGGTTCCTTTTATAGGGATTTCCTATGACCCTAAAATAGATAACTTTTTGAGTTTGATTGGTCTTGAACCGGGTGCTTCTGTGCAACATCTGGATGCAGAAAAGTTGTATAATAAGACATGTCACATCCTTGAACACGGAATGCCTCCTAAGGTATGGGATTCTGTTCAAGATCTTCAACATTATGCAGGTGAAAATGCTAATATTCTGAGACGCTTTGTTGAAACAAAGGAGGAAACCAGATGAGTCATCTGAGTGAAAGTGAAATTCAGGGCCTGAAGAACAAGGCTAAAAATTTGCGTATTGATATTATAAAAATGATAACTAAAGCAAATTCGGGACATACAGGAGGCTCCTTATCTGTCATCGATCTGCTGACTTTATTATTCTTTAAAGAAATGAAAGTGAATCTAGCCCAGCCTCAGGATAAGGAAAGAGACAGATTTGTCCTCTCCAAGGGTCATGCAGCTCCGGCTCTGTACGCTGTCCTGGCTGATAAAGGATATTTCCCGAAGGAAGAATTGTCTCATTTAAGACAGGCTGGTCATATCCTTCAGGGGCATCCGGACATGAAACATATCCCGGGTGTGGATATGACAACAGGTTCTTTAGGCCAGGGAATCAGTGCTGCATGCGGCATGGCTCTCTGTGCAAAAATAGATAAAGCATCCTGGAGAGTTTATGCAGTTCTCGGCGATGGAGAATTAGAAGAAGGCCAGGTCTGGGAAGCTGCAATGTATGCAGGAAATTACAAACTGGATAATCTGACTGCATTCGTTGATAACAACGGCCTGCAGATTGACGGACCTATTACAAAGGTCATGTCTCCGCTGCCTATTGCTGATAAATTCAAAGCTTTTGGATGGAATGTTTTATCAGTCAATGGACATGATATGGCTGAACTTCATGATGCTATTGAAAAAGCAAAAGCCACAAAGGGCAAGCCGACAATGATAATCATGAAGACTGTCAAGGGCAAGGGAATCCCTGAAATTGAAAATCAGGTTGGCTGGCATGGCAAAGCACCGTCAGAAGAGGAATGTGAAAGATTTATTAAAGTTCTGGAGGCAGAATAATGGGTAAAGCTACGCGTGACGCTTATGGTGAAGTTTTAAAAGAATTAGGTGGAGAAAATCCGGACATTGTCGTATTAGATGCTGATTTATCCTCATCAACAAAAACACAGGTATTTGCTAAAGCCTACCCTGATCGTTTTTTCAATACCGGTATTGCCGAAGCAAATATGATGGGTGTAGCCGCAGGCTTAGCTGCTGCAGGAAAAATTCCGTTTGCATCCACATTTGCAGTTTTCGGGGCTGGCAGAGCCTATGAACAGATTAGAAACTCTATCTGCTATCCTAAATTAAACGTTAAAATTGCCGTAACACATTCAGGTCTGACTGTTGGTGAAGATGGTGCTACCCATCAGATGCTCGAGGATATTTCTCTGATGAGAGCATTGCCTAATATGACTGTAATTGTTCCTGCAGATGGCGAGGAAACAAAAGCTGCAGTTTGCTGGGCAGCTTCCTATCATGGTCCTGTTTATATCAGAATGGGTCGTGCAAAATGCGAAGACATCACGCCGGAGGGCCATGTCTTTACGCCAGGATGCTGCACCACTTTAAGAGAGGGCAGTGATTTGACGATCATCGCCTGCGGAATCATGGTCGAAAAAGCAGTACAGGCCTCTGATGAATTGGCAAAACAGGGAATTTCTGCCAGAGTTCTTAACATGAGCTCTATTAAACCGATTGATGAAGCTGCCATTAACAAAGCTGCTTCTGAAACAGGTGCGATTCTTACATGTGAAGAACACACCGTCAAAGGCGGTTTAGGCGGAGCTGTCGCTGAAGTTCTCTGCCTGAATAAACCGGTTCCCATGTCTATGATTGGTACGAATGACACATTTGGCGAATCTGGCAAAGCAGAAGATTTATTAAAGAAATACAATCTGACTTCAGAACATATTGTAGAAGAGGCAGTAAAACTTATCACTAGGAAGTGAGGATTTTTAATGATTACTTTTGATCATGTGTCATTAAATTATGATGCCAGACATACTGCTTTAAGCAATATAAATATACATATCGACAAAGGAGAGTTTGTCTTTATCGTAGGCCCCAGCGGAGCGGGGAAGTCAACCTTTGTTAAGATACTCACACATGAACTGGTTCCTGAAACCGGTTCTGTCATTGTAAATAACATCAAGATCAATAAGCTCAAACCCAGCAAAGTACCTTATTACAGAAGAAGTCTTGGAATTGTATTCCAGGATTTCAGGCTGCTGTCTGAAAAAACAGTTTTTGAAAATATAGCTTTTGTACTGAGGGTTACTGGTGCAAAATCGAAAGACATCAAGGAAAGAGTCAATAAAGTTCTCGATCTTGTAGGACTTCGTGGAAAGGAAAAAGAGCTTCCGAGCAAATTATCCGGTGGTGAACAGCAGAGAGTTGCTATTGCGCGTGCTTTAGTTAATCAGCCCACATTACTTATCGCCGACGAACCGACGGGCAATCTGGATCCTAAGACATCCGAAGAAATTATGAAGCTTTTTACAGAAATCAATCATATGGGAACAACTATTATCATGGTTACCCATAATAAAGATCTGGTTAATGCTATGCATAAAAGGGTTGTAAATATCGAGGAGGGCCATATTGTCAATGATGTGAAGAAAGGTGGCTATGATCTAAATGTTTAGTTCTTTATCTTATTTTTGGGGTGAAACATTTAGGTCCCTCTTAAGAAACAGATTCATGGCTCTGGCTTCCATTCTGACAGTAACGCTTTCCATGTTTATACTCGGGGTATTTCTTGCTGCTGTTCTGAATATTAACCATATGGCGTCCTATCTGGAAAATCAGGTGGAAATGACGATATATCTTAAGGATGGTCTCACCACCAATCAGGTAATGGATGTTGGCAAACAGTTAAAAACTCTTCCAGGCCTCAAGGAAATTTCATTCACAAACAAGGATCAGGCCATGGCTGAATTCCGCGAAAGGATGAAGGATCAGCAGGGGCTTCTGGATGCAATCAACGGCAATCCGCTTCCTGCCTCTTACAAGACATCTTTTACCACTCCGGATCAGCTGAAAGAAGCTGCACAAACGGTAGCAAAATATAATAGTGTCGAAAGTGTGCAGTATGGACAGGATATTATTGAACAGCTTTATAAAGTTGCTCAGGTAATAAGAATCAGCGGCGTTGTTCTTATTGCATTCCTGGCAGGCGCAGAACTGTTTATTATTTCCAATACCATCCGCCTTACAGTCTTTGCAAGAAGGCGCGAAATTCAGATTATGAAGTATGTCGGCGCTACTAACGGCTTCATCCGCTGGCCATTCCTCTTCGAAGGCATGATTATAGGCCTGATTGGTTCCGGTATTGCTTCTTTCATCTTATGGGAAGGCTATAAACTGGCAATCAATGAAATGACCGGGGCAGGGCTTGTATTTATCCCTATCATTCCTCTCTGGCCATTCATGATGTATACCACCTTGATCATTTTGGCCATTGGTATAATTATCGGCATACTGGGCAGTGCAATTTCACTTCGTAAATATATGAAGGTGTAATTAATGAATAGAAAAAATCAATTTGCTTTATCGATTATCATAGCCTGCACCTTAGCCGCGTCATCTTATCAGGGGACTTTTGCCGATGATCTTGATGATCAATTACAGGATATTCAAGGTCAGATAGATGAATCACATAATTCTCAAGCAAATTGGCAGGAGATTATTGACCAGGTAAATGTAAAGCTGAGAGCGATCCAGGTAGATCTAGATGCTGCAAATGCCAGACTCAAAGATATTCAGAATCAGCAGGCACAGATCAATGCTCAGATAAAACAGACTCAGGAGGAAATCAGAAAGGCACAGGAGCATTTGCTCCAGCATCAGAAGGTCCTGAACCAGAGAGTCCGTTCCATCTACATGCATGGCCAGCTGAACTACCTTGAAGTTATAACTGGTGCAAAGAGTTTCAGTGATTTTGCAAACCGGCTGGAACTTTTAAAACGTGTCATCAGGTCAGATTATAATTTAATATTGGAAATCCAGAATCAGAAAGCCCAGATTGAAGCTAAAGAAGAACAATTGGAAAAGGATAAGGCAAGATTAGATGCACTCGCTCAGGAAGCTCAGAAAGCACAGAGTCAGATTGCAGCTAAGAAAGCTGAACAGCAGAAAGTTCTTGATGATGCGAAAGACAATAAGGCTGCAGCTGCTCAGATGGAACAAGATTTGATTGCTGAATCTAAGCGGGTTCATAACTTGATTCAGGAACGACTCCGCCAGCAGGAAGCTGCCAGACAGGCTGCCTCGCAGTCCGGTGGTGAAGCGCCATCCTATACGCAGGGCAGCGGTGTTCTCAGCTGGCCATGCAACGGTCCAATCACTTCTCCATATGGCTACCGTGTCCATCCGATATTTGGAACGACAATCTATCACTCCGGTATTGATATAGGCGTCGATTATGGAACTCCGATTCATGCCGCTGACAGCGGAACCGTTATTTATGCCGGCTGGATCAGCGGTTACGGGAATGCAGTCATCATAGACCATGGAAACGGAATGCAGACACTTTATGGACATAACCAGTCGCTGAATGTTTCTGAAGGTCAGAGCGTTTCAAAGGGCCAGGTCATTGCCTTTGCCGGTTCCACGGGCAACTCCACAGGGCCTCACTGCCATTTTGAAGTGCAGGTAAACGGTTCAGCCGTTGACCCGATGGGTTACTTATAATGTCTAAGTTCCATATGTCCTGGAAGAACGTATTGCTTCATATTGTTCTTTGCCTGGCACTCTGCATCGTGTTTCTTACAGGTGTGCTGTACTGGCTTACGGATGATCCTCAGGCATTTATAGGATTCCTTTGCAATTACCGTACGGTAAAGGCGGATTATTATGAGCCTGTATCTGACAGAGTCCTGTTTGAAGGCGCTGTAAACGGAATGGTGAAATCACTGGGAGATCCCTATTCAACATATCTTACTGGTGAAAAGCTGAATTCCTTCATACAGGGGATAAACGGAGAATATCACGGTATCGGCATCATTATCGGTTTTACCATTGATAAAGAACCTGTGATATTATATGTCATTCCCAATAGCCCTGCTGCCTCAGCCGGACTGAAATCCGGAGATGTCTTGAAATCTGTGGATGGAAAGAGCATCGATGGATGGGAACCGAATGCCATCTCTCAGTCAATTCAGGGAGAATCTGGAACGTCTGTCAAGATTGGATATACCAGAGGCAGTGAATCCTATTCTTCGGATATTATACGTTCTGATATTAATATCCCCAGCGTCTCGTCTTCTATGGCAAGCCCTGATACAGGATACATTCATATATTCATCTTCGCCAAGAATACACCATCTGAATTCAAGCAGGCATTAGCCGATCTGAAATCAAAGGGCATGCAGAAGCTCATCATTGATTTGCGTATGAATCCTGGCGGTTCCATCGAATCCGTTGTGGATATTGCTGATCAGATACTGAGCAAGGGACTCGTTCTAAGTTATATTCCTAAAAATGGAGCCCCTAAGCAATATGATATAGAGGGAATTTCAAATCCTATGCCGATGGCAATCCTTGTTGACAGGAACAGTGCCAGTGCTTCTGAAATATTGGCTGGTGCCGTTCAGGCCAGACATAAAGGGCTTATCATCGGTGAAACTACTTTTGGCAAGGGAACCATACAGGATGTCATTTTTGAAAATGATCAGGATGCTGCTTTGAAGATCTCAATCGGCGAATACAAGACTGCTGACGGCAAAAAGATCAACAAGGTCGGAATTACGCCTGATATAAAGATTTCCCAGGATGGGAAAGCCTTTGATGCCGGACATGACTCCGTGTTACAGTTTGCTGTCAAAAAACTTCAGGATACATGATAAAAAAACTGCAGCGATTTTCTTATATCGTTGCAGTTTTTATATATTAGGAAGCTGGATTTTCAAACTCTGCTTTATTTTGAAATTTACCATGCAGAAATTTCTATTATTAAATTATTTAGGCATGACAGATGATATTCAAATCAGCTATAATAGAAGCTGAATGATTATGTGTTTTTATTGAAAGAATCAAGAGGTTTCATATGTTTATCGATAGAGCAAAAATTATAGTAACGTCAGGTGCCGGCGGCGACGGAATGGTTTCCTTCCGTCGTGAGAAGTATGTTCCGCGCGGAGGCCCGAGCGGCGGAGACGGCGGCAAAGGCGGTTCCGTCATTGTCGTTGCAAATCCTGATTTAAATACTCTCGTCAATTTCCGCCGTCACAGGCACTTTACAGCCAATAAGGGTGAAAATGGCGGTGCAAAGGAAATGTTTGGCAAAAATGCTGAAGATGTCATCGTCGAAGTTCCTTTGGGAACAATGATTTATGATAATAAAACTGGCGAACTTCTTGCGGATATGACGCAGGAAGGCCAAAGAGCAGTCATTGTCAAAGGCGGACATGGCGGAAGAGGCAACTCTCATTTTGCAACAAGTGCTGTCCGTGCCCCTACATTTGCTGAAAAAGGGGAACCAGGAGAGCAGAAAGAAATCAGACTGGAACTTAAGATTTTAGCAGATGTGGGTCTTTTGGGATTCCCAAGTGTCGGCAAGTCCAGTTTCCTTAGGAAAGTTTCCGCTGCCAAGCCGGAAGTTGCAGCATATCACTTTACTACACTTTCCCCGATCCTTGGCGTGGTAAGTCTTGACGACGAAAGAAATTTCGTTGTTGCAGATATTCCGGGCCTTATTGAAGGCGCAAGCCAGGGCGTTGGTCTTGGGGATGAATTCCTTCGTCATGTAGAACGCACAAAGGTTTTGATCCATATTCTGGATGCTGCCGGAAGCGAAGGCAGGGATCCTTTTGATGATTTTAACATTATCAATAATGAGCTCTCGTTGTACAGCCCAAAACTTCTTCAGAAAAAACAGATTGTTGCAGCCAATAAGATTGATTTGATACAGGATCCTAAAGTGCTTGATGATCTGAGGAGCAAAATCGAAGCGAAAGGTTATGAATTCTTCCCAATCAGTACACTGACAGGAGAGGGAATCCGCCCGCTGCTTGAAAGCGTATGGGACCTGCTGCAGGAAATTTCAGATGTCCAGAATGAGGAATCCGAAAAAGTTATTGTTTATGAAGAACCTAAAGAGGAATTCACTGTCGAAGTCAAGGATGGCGTATTCTACATAACAGGGAAGCGTATTGAAAAGCTCGTAAGCATGACAAACTTTGAGGATTACGTTTCTTTGAGACGTTTTGATCGTGCATGGAAATTCATGGGCATCGATAAGCTGCTCAAAAAGAATGGCATTCAGGAAGGCGATACCGTCAACCTTTATGGAACTGAATTTACGTTCTCTGACAATAGGAATCAGGAAGAGACAGAAGAATAGTCTTAGAGGAGTGTCTTAATATGCTTACCAGCAAACAAAAACAATATTTGAAAGCGCTGGCATCTAAAATGCCGGCAGTTCTTCAGATTGGCAAAGAAGGTAATACTGAAAGCGTCTTAAAGAGTGCGGAAGATGCTTTACTGGCCCGTGAATTTATTAAAGTTAAAATCAACCAGAATTCAGATGAAGATATAAAGGAAACAGCCTCTTATATTGCAGATAAACTTCAGTGTGATGTTGTCCAGGTGATTGGAAGGACCTGTGTCCTTTTTAAGCAAAAAGAGAAGAAGTCACATTATGAGCTGCCCTGAAAATAAACATCGGTCTTTACTTAAGAACAAGAAAAGAATAGTGATCAAGGTTGGAACCAGTTCAATAACCTATGATAACGGCAAGATCAATCTGCGTTTTATTGATCACCTGGCCCGCCAGATATCCGATTTGAAAAACAGCGGACTGCAGGTTATTTTAGTTACCTCTGGTGCCATCGGAGTAGGACTTCCCGAGCTCGGCTTTGAGAAAAAACCAGATTACCTGCCATATAAACAGGCCGCCGCAGCTGTCGGCCAGGGAATACTTATGAATATTTATGAACATACTTTTCATGAGTATGGCCAGGTTGTGGCACAGATGCTTCTTACCAAGGGCGATGCGGTAAATTCCAGCAGATACCTGTATATGAAGGGGACATTGGTTTCACTTCTTGAGCTTGGTGCGATCCCTATCATCAATGAAAATGATGCTGTTACCGCTGATGAGATAAAAATCGGTGACAATGATACGCTGTCGGCGATTGTTGCCAGCATATCTGATGCAGATCTGCTGATTATCTTATCTGATATTGACGGGCTTTATGATGCCGATCCGCGTACACATGAAAATGTTAGGATCGTTCATGAAGTACCTGAGTTTACCCGCAGCTTATTCAGCATGGCAGGAGGTTCAGGAACTGCCCGGGGTACAGGCGGAATGTATACGAAGCTGCAGGCTGCTGAAATATGTGTCCGCTCTGGGATTGACATGATTGTGGCCAAGAGTGATGAACCTGAAATCCTTTACCGTTTGGTTGAGGGCGAGCAGTTAGGCACGCTTTTCTATGCTGAAAATGTCCACCCGCAGCTGAAGAAGCGCGATATCATTATCGGTACCGCTGTTAAAGGAAGAATTTATGTGGATAAGGGATGCAGTGAAGCCATCCTCCAAAAGGGATCGAGCCTTCTTCCTGTAGGAATAGTCAGCGTTGAAGGACAGTTTTCTGATGGGGATACTGTTGCCGTATATTGCGGCGATACAGAATTGGCCCGCGGCATAACGCACTATAATAACGCAGATATAGAAAAGATCAAAGGCTGCCATTCAGAAAAATTAGAAAGTCTCTTGGGATATGCACCGCCATATGAAACAGTCATTCATCGAGACAATTTGCTGATCATGAGATGATAAGATGAGTATATTCACGAAATCAAAATGGCTTTTGTTTTATTACACGAAGCACCCAAAGGGAAAATTTGAACTGCGCCATATTTTAGAACTAATCATTACATTGCTGATATTCATTTCACTTTCGGAAGTGGTGTTGTATATATGTCTAAACGCATAGGGATATTCGGCGGCTCTTTCAATCCAATACACATCGGTCATCTTGTCATAGCAGAAGCTGCATGGCAGGAGTTCGGTCTTGAGAAAGTGCTTTTCATCCCATCTGGTGATACGCCTAACAAAGACATGCACCATATAGATAAACATTTAAGATACAACATGGTTCAGAAGGCAATAGAAGGAAATGAGCATTTTGATATTTCTCCTATTGAAAGAGAGCGAGAAGGCCCCTCTTATACGGTAGATACGATCAGGCTGCTGCGGACTTCATTGAGTCATGACTGCCAGATTTTTTTCATTTGCGGCACTGACGCTATAGTCGATCTGCCGAATTGGAAATATAATAAGGAACTCCTTGATTCATGTGACTTTATCGCTGCGAGCCGGCCGGGGAGCGAGATACAGTTAGAGGAATCAATCCGTTTCTTTGGCGAAACCGGAATAAAGAAAATTCATCCTTTAAATACGCCTGAACTGGATATTTCCTCTACGAAACTAAGAGAATTAATTGCAAACAAGAAATCAGCCAGATATTTTATACCTGACAATGTACTAACTTATATTAAGAAATATCATCTTTATGAGGCATGAGAGGTATATGGACTTAATAGATATTCAAAAGGACTTAAAAAAGGTACTCAGCGCGAAAAGATATCGTCATTCTGCCGGCGTTGCAGACTCTGCCAGGGCATTGGCCGATAAGTATGGTGCAAATGCTGAGAAGGCATACATAGCCGGTTGGGTTCATGACTGTGCAAAGGAATTATCTCTTTCAGAAATGCATGATATAGTCAATGAACATTCACTCAGGCTTGATAAATATGTACTGTCCAGCAAAGCCCTGCTTCACGGACCCGTCGGCAGTATTTTGTGCGAAACCAAGTATGGAATAGATGATAAGGACATCAAAAGTGCAATTTTTTATCATACGACAGGCCGCACAAATATGACACTTCTGGAAAAGATTATTTTCCTGGCAGATTATATCGAGCCATCCAGAGATTTCCCCGGGGTGGATACTATCAGGAAGCTTGCAGAGAAGGATCTTAATCAGGCAGTTCTCTCTGCTTACAACTCAACAATCAAGCATTTAATTGATCAGGATGCTTATATATACGATTTAACTTTCCTCGGCAGGAATGATATGGTTCTTTTGATAGATGGTGAAAATGATACGGCCAGATAAAAAGAGAAAAGGAAAACTTAAAATAGGGCGCATCCTGCTGGCAGTCCTGCTTTGCATCGCCTGTATTTTTCTGGGCATATCCGCTTTCAGCAAAATTGGATTTCCTGGCAGGATTTTAGGTCAAAAGGATGCAGGGCCTTCCTATTACCTCGTTATAGGAACATATGATAAAGAGAATACCGATGCAGATCTTATACTGCTCGTCGCATGGAATGAAGTGAATAAGAAGGTTTCGTTTATATCAATACCGCCAAACACTCAGATCGGACGTCCGGAGGGCAAAAGTGTACTTCTGAATAAGACGTATTTAGAAGGCGGTGCTGAGGAAACAAAGAGTGCGATCGAGAACCTGCTTCATATCAGGATTGATAAATACGCGGTGTTTAATACTTCTGATTTTGAAAATCTGGGCACTACAGAAAAAGGTGTAAATCTTTACGTTGAAAAGGATATGAGCCATTTTGACAAGGACGGCCAGCCGGATATAAACATACGCAAGGGATATCAGAAGCTTGACGGGGACCAGGCACTTGGCTATTTACGTTTCATTGATGCTCAGGATGGCGAAATAGGGCGCCTGCAAAGGCAGGAAAGATTGATCAAGGCATATATTGCCTCACTTCAGAATAATCCCTCCTTATACAACTGGGTTGAAGCCAGATACCATTGGGACAGCGTTGATAGTGATATAACTTCTTCTGAAATCGCTAAGATTATCTATAAGGTCTCTGGCTATGAATCTTCAGATTTCAAATTTATCATTCTTCCAGGAGAAACACAGACGAAAAACGCTCAAAAAGTCTGGGTTATGAACCCGGTGGAGGCTCAGAAGATCATTGCAATGACCATGGAGCAGGATAGTTAATTATATTAAAGGAGATAATGATGAATAACGTTTTACAAACAATATGCGATGCATTGGCAAACAAAAAATGTGTTAATACAAAAGTACTGGATGTACGTGAATTGACAACAATTGCAGATTATTTTGTTCTTACTTCTGCCAGAAATAAGAAAAATACACAGGCTGCCGCAGATGAAGTCGAAGAAAAACTTAAGGAAACAGGAATTATCGCTATAAGAAAAGAAGGCTACAACGAAGGCGACTGGATCCTTCTTGACTTTGGTGATATTCTTGTTCATATCTTTATCGATGATGAAAGACGCAGATTTGATTTCGATACTTTATGGAAAGATGCACCAGCTGAAGAATTCCATGAAGCAGAAGTGCCAGAAAATGATGCACAGTAATAAATTGCCATGAGGAATAGTGATTTGAAGGCAATGGGAAACTTAAAAGAAAATACAATTGAAGAACTTACAGTAGTACGTCTTTCAGATATGGGCGCATTTCTGGAAGCTGGAACCGGTAATACAAGCGATGACATACTGCTGCATAACAATCAGCAGACTCACCCGGTGGAAGTAGGACAGAAAGTTACGGTATTCTTATACCATGACCCTCATCACCGTTTGACGGCAAGTATGCATCTTCCGCAGATTCCTCTGGATGGCATAGGTTATGTCTGTGTTCTTTTGACCACCAGATTCGGTGCATTTGTCGATGTTGGTACGGAACGCGGGATATTCCTTCCGTTCTCGAACATGATTGGACGAGTGGAAAAGGATCAGTATATCTGGGTTAAATTATACAAGGATAAATCTAACCGTCTCGCTGTGACTATGCATGTAGAAGATGAAATGAGAAGAATCGCACTGCCCTGTCTTAAGTATAAGGTGGGCGATTCCATTACTGGAACCATATATAACATGACTCCGGAAGGTGCATTCCTTATCTCCAAAGATCGTCATATCTTATTTTTACATAAATC
>NZ_FR896445.1:19407-22126 GCF_000435155.1 Dialister sp. CAG:357
TAAATCTGAACTCCGTGATGATATAAAAATGGGAAGCGAGATCAAAGGAAGAATCGTATTTATCAGGAAAGACGGCCATGTAAACATATCCCTGCGTCCTCAGAAGGAATCTGCAATGGGTACTGATGCCGAAGCTCTCCTGAAAAAGCTCACGGAAAATGGGGGAGAATTGTTTATCACAGATTCTTCGGATCCACAGAAAATTAAAGATATGCTTGGGATCAGCAAATCTGCATTTAAGCGTGCAGTCGGAAATCTGTTAAAGAAGAAATTAATTGATTTAGGTGAAAAATCGATTCGATTAGTAAAATAGCATATGAGGCAGCATAAAAAGGGCTGTGACAAAATGATTACACATTTTGCCAAAGCCCTTTTGCTTTTGTTGATTAGTTATGGAAACAGAATGCCTTACATGTGTCTGTATAAACCGATAACCTTGCCTCTGATGATAACATCCTTGGAAATAATCGGTTTATAAGCATCGTTTTCCGGCTGAAGCCTGATATGATCTGCTTCCCGGTAAAAACGCTTGACAGTTGCCTCGTCATTGCCGACGAGTGCAACAACGATATCTCCGTTTCTTGCATCATCCTGTTCGGATACGATCAGATAATCGCCTTCCTTGATACCGGCATTAATCATGCTGTCTCCGCGAACGACAAGAATAAAGCAATTATTATCTTTCCCAATAAGTTCAGACGGCATAGGGAAGATCGATTCCAGGTGTTCATCAGCGACGATTGGTTCACCTGCACGAACAGCTCCGACCAAAGGCATAGGAATCATCTTCTTATGACGCCAGGAAGCATCATTGACAACTTCGATAGCTCTGGAGCTGGCCGGATCCCTTTTTATAACGCCAAGTTCTTCCAGGCGGGCAAGATATCCATGTACTGTTGAAGTGGAACGTAATCCAACAGCCTGACAAATCTCACGAACAGTAGGCGGAAATCCGTCTTCCCAGACTTTTTGTCTGATAAAATCCAATATACTCTGTTCTCTACTTGTCAATTCTCTATCTTTTTTACCGAGTCTTTTAGCAGCCACTTTTTATAAACGTCCCTTCTAAAACAAACTTTCTTATTTATATATAATATGAATATTTATTTGCTATTATTATACAATACCATATTTTCAAAATCAAACAAGAGTTCACAGAAACGTCAGAATTCAATATATCTAATGTTCAGAACATATTAAAAATTATCTAAATTCTAATTTTATGTTCGATTGTGCGAATTTTTGTTTTGGTGTAGTATCTTATATAGAAATAACGTTCTAAAGAATAATAGTTTGTTTGTGCTTTTAGGAGGCTGCTATTATGCGTAAGATAATGTTCTTGCTAATTACTACCGTATTATTCTGCGGCTGGGGTGTAAATGCCTCGGTTGCTTCGGTTACACCTTTGTATGAGACGGTGACTGTTGAGTCCAATGATACTCTTTGGAGTATTGCGGCTTCCAGAACGGATGACAGCAAGGATATAAGAGAAGTCATCTATGATATCCAGCAATTGAATGGAATAAAGGATCCCGGGCAGATCCAGCCAGGCGATAAAATAAAGGTAAGATCATCCGTTATATAAAAATGATACTTCTTTAGAAATTAAAACGTCAGTATAGATTCTAGTTGAATAGATTCTATACTGACGTTTTTTTAGCTGATCAGGCATGTTACTCACAGCTATTTTTTATTGAAAATGGCACTGATTGGGTTATTGACGAACAAATCAGCTTCATTAATATATCTTCTAACCATTTCAACCGAACGGTGCCGCGTCTGCCTCATAATCAATCGTTCTTCAACACCATTCAAAGCAGCATATGTGGCAAACCCATGCCTAAGGCTGTGTGCACCATATAAATCAGGATTCAGCCCAATCATTGACACGTACTTTTTTACGATTAGATTAATACTCTTGGAACTAAGCCTGTTTTTAGAAGCTGTGTTGTTCTTGAGAATCGAGCGGAACAGGGGGCCATCGACTAGATTGGCAGCGGTAATCCACTGTTCGACGGCTTTAACACAGTCAAAATCGTCGTCGCTGATGCAAGGGATACCAACTTGCTGGCCCATTTGCTGCTGATCTGTTTTAGACTGTCTGACTGTCACAATAATTCCCTGATGAACTCTTTTAATATCTGTTACATCTAAACCGGAAATTTCGCTTCGGCGGAATGCACCCATAAATCCCAGCAATAAGACTGCCTTATCTCTTAATCCGCCCAGACCTTTGGTATCAATGCATTTGATCATATCGCACAGCTGGTCCCCATATATGGGAGTTTTTCCGGTTTGGGCGCCGCCCTTGAGTCTGGTCAGGCCCGTCAAGGCCTCCTTGACAATCCATTCCCGGCAGGGGTTCTCGACCTTTATGCCAGAAGTAATGGCCGCGTTATAGTTCTCTGAAATGGCACTGACCCTTCTCCTGATGGTAGCTGTCTTGGCATAATCCGCCAAATCATTGATGTAGTTGACAATTGTTTCAGCAGTTGCGGGGAAGGACGTTTGCTTATGGTATTTGCACCAATCGCAGAAATCATCCCAATCAGACCTGTATGCATCAATTGTATTCTTAGCCTTTGTACCGGCCAATGAGTTCAAACTTTTTGCAGACAACTCTTCCTGCATGAGTTTTGATTTTTGAAAATCACTGATATAAAAATTATTGCCATCCATTTATAATGATCCGATCCTTCCAGTATAAAATGCATATTAT
>NZ_FR896446.1:0-8827 GCF_000435155.1 Dialister sp. CAG:357
GGTGCCCGAAGGGCGGATAGGGTTGATTACCACGCAGCATTGCTTCGGTTGTATGGTTTTCCTCAGCCGAAGGCTGGTTTAAGGGTGTTGACCTTGCTCCGAAAGGAGAAGGTGGGCGGCGTTAGCCGGGGATACAGTAGTTCCCAGGCCATGGGCCGGCTGTATGGTTTTTCATGTTTTCTCGTCGCTGACGCAGCATTGCTAAAGTGCCAAGGTACGCTTTCAAATCAATAAGCTATTTCTTATCAAACCTTCACAACCGCCAAGTGTGGCGAAACGGAAAACATGCCAACCGAAAGGCTTCCCCACGGGGGAGCTGGCGCCGAAGGCGACTGAGGAGGTGAAGTTATCGAGCGCAGCGAGGTTGTTTGGTTTTATCATCTTTTTCTTATTCCATGTTTTACATCCCCCATTGCACTCTAAGCGTATAATTAAGGAAATCGAAGCTTTTCCATCAGCCGTAAGGCTGGTTGTAAAGGTTTTATCTCCTTTCACAGCCGAAAGGCTGGGTGAAGGTTTTATTACTTTTACAGCCTTCAGGCTGGTTGTTAAGGTTTTAGTTTTCTCTCCCTCAATTCAAGGTTTTATTTCATTTAATACATCCCGGATGCTTGCTGTATGACGGCTATACAGGCGTATGATAAGCATGAATCCGGAAGGGGATGGCTGCAAAGCTCCCGAAGGAAGGACGTTCCATGAAATTCTCACTGAAAAAGACCGCATGGGCGCTAGCGGCTGCCGGCCTGATCTTACTCCCATGGCAGGCGAAGGCATGCACGCTTTTTGCCGCTCAGGGCAGCGCCGTCGAAGGCGGGGGAGCCATCATCGTGAAGAACCGCGATGAGCACCCCATGTACCAGGAAATGCGGTACCATCAGGGCCACGTATACCGTTACTACGGCATTTACGGCGGCAACGAAGATCATATGTCGCTGACAGGCGGAGTGAACGAAGCAGGATTCGCCGTTTTCTCCGCCGTCGCTGAACCGATTCCCAAAGACGTACGGCTCGCCTACGGCAAGCGCGGCACTCTCGCAGCACTCCTTGGCAATTGCTCCTCGGTCAAAGAAGCGCTCGAAATGAAAGATTACTTCAAGAGCCCGGGCTTCTTTCTCATGGCAGACGCCCATGAAATCGCGTACGTTGAAATCGGCGAAGACGGCATCTGGGACGTAAAGACAGAAGAGAACGGGACACTGGCTCACACAAACCATTTCCTCCTGCCGGATTTGACACAATTCAATCACAAAATAGGAAGATCGAGCAGCACCAGACTTCACCGTATCGACGAACTCCTCTCCGAGCCCCATGCGCCATATACCTTGGACGACATGATTGCTTTCTCCGAAGATGAGCATGACGGACCAAACGACAGCATCTGGAGAACCGGCAGCAGAAAAGACGGCGTCCAGACCCTTGCCACCATCGGCGTATGGCTCCATGATGACGCAAAACCAGACATCTACGTCAAGATCCGTTACTCCCCAGACGACCAGGGAAAAGAAGACATTTACCAGCTCGACGGCGCCCATTTATTTCCTTCCAGATAGTCCATCAAGACCATTTGGAAAGATGCAAAAATATGCTAAAATAGAGGGAACCAAACAGAGGGATTCCTGATCCCCAAGTCAGATTTTTTCCGAAATAAGGAGGAAAAGATGGAAGCTATTAGTTGTTTGATTTCCAGAAGAAGCGTCCGCGAATACACCAGAGAACCGCTCTCGCAGCAGGAAATCGAAAATGTCGTGGAAACCTCGCAGATGGCATCCTGCTGGGAAAACACCCAGCCCATCCGCTACATTGCCGTTCTTGACGAAGACCTGAAGAACCGCATCGCCGACGAATGCACAAAGAAATTCCCGTGGAACACAGAAAACATCCACGAAGCGCCGGCCCTCATCATCCTCTGCGCCATCAAAGGCCTCTCCGGCTACGAACCAGACGGCACACCATCCACCACAAAAGGCACCCACTGGCAGTCCTTCGACGCAGGCATGGCAGCATCCTACCTCTGCGTAGCAGCCAACGCCCTCGAACTCGGCACCCTCGTCATGGGCCGCTACGACGAAGCAAAAATCAAAGAAATACTTGACCTTCCGGAAAACTACGACGTATCCTGCATCATTGCCATCGGACACCCGGCAGTCATCCCGGCAGCCAACGAAAGAAAATCACTCAAAGAAGTACTGACCTTCCGGTAATCCGAAAGTAAAAAGAGCATGGGGAAACCTCGTGCTCTTTTTTGGTGGGAGGACACCACGGTACAGGCCACCAATACTCGCCTTTCCAGACGGGGAAGGGGGACCGCTTCGCGGTGGATAGGGTTGATTACCACGAGCGAAGCGAGGTTTTGAGGTTTTCCTCAGTCGAAGACTGGTTTAAGGGTGTTGACCTTGCGCCGAAGGAGAAGGTACCGGCGGAGCCGGGGAATGAGATGAAGTTCCCAGCCTGTAAGGCGGCGGTATGGTTTTCCTTGTTTTATGGTTTTCCTCCTTTCCCTTGCTTTATGGTTTTCCATCGAACGAAGTTCGGTTTTATCTTCCTATATCTCCCCCCCTTGCTACTCCATCCCAAATCCTCTATAATTTTGGCATATCTAAAAATCTCGCAATCGGGATTTCCATTGCATTGTCCAAGGAGGCGCCATCTTGAAACAACAAAGTTCTGCAATCTATCTCTTTGCACTCGGGCACCTGTCCGTGGACTGGGCGCAGGGCGCGATTCCTGCTCTGCTGCCATACTTCATCGCACACTACGGCCTTAATTACCAGTCAGCCGGCGCGCTTATTTTTGCCAATGTCCTTCTGGCATCCATCCTTCAGCCGCTCTTCGGCTACTATTCGGACAAGATTTCCCGTCCCTGGTTCGTCCCGCTGGGGTCCGTCCTCTGCGGACTTGCCGTGACAGCAATGGGATTTCTCACGAACTACTACGCCATCTTTGCCGCTGCCATCCTCTGCGGCGTGGGAAGCGCACTCTTCCATCCTGAAGCCGCTCTCATGGTGAACCGCATCAGTGGTGAGAAGAAGGGGAAAGCGATGGGGACATTCTCCGTCGGTGGAAATGGGGGATTCGCTATCGGGCCGATCCTTGCCGGCATCTGCGCTTACCATCTCGGTATCCATTCCCTCGTCATCTTCGGCATCGTGAACCTTTTCGCAGCCGCACTCCTTTACTCCCGTTCCAGAAAAGTCTTCGCCGACACACGCGTCGCAGACAGGAAGAAAGTTTCCTCTGGAGAAACAGGGGAGACGAACGACTGGCCTTCCTTTGGCAAACTTTCCGTTTGCATCCTTGCCCGCTCTATGGGCTTCACACTGAGCAATACATTCATCCCGCTCCTCTGGATCGGAGCCCTCGGCGCGACAGCCTCTCAGGGAACGACCGCCCTTTCCATCCTCTTTGGCATCGGCGCTGTCTGCACCTACTTCGGAGGCATGCTCTCTGACCGCCTGGGCTACAGGACCATCATCCGCACCGCATTCTGTATCATGGTTCCTGCCTACTTCCTCCTCACAAATACGACAAATCTCTTCCTCGCGACAGCCCTCCTCGTGCCATGCGCCATCTCTGTATTCTCCGGATACAGCCCGATGGTCATCCTGGGACAGACCTACCTTGGAAGAAATGCAGGCTTCGCCTCCGGCGTTACCCTCGGACTTTCCACGACATTAGGCGGCATCTTCGCGCCCATCGTAGGCTGGGCCGCTGATATCTGGGGCCTCACCGCCGCCCTCCAGATCCTCTGGATAGCCGGCATCCTCGGAGCCATCGCCGCATTCACACTGAAGAACCCCGCCATGGAAAAAGCGAAATAAGTTTCAATGAAAAAAGAGCTGTAGAAATGACCACACATTTCCTGCAGCTCTTCTCAATTTCATACATTTCCTTTGCCCAAGTCTCATATCTTTTTCACTCATCATATTTAACTCTAAACGCATGATTTGGTATAATTGAACCATGTAATAATAAGTCGTTTTAGGAGTGTGATAGTCATGGTTGCCATTAAAGATGAAAAAGAAGACAACAAGACAGGGAAAATGCTGGCCCTCTTTGACATAATGATCCATGGGCATCCTCTTACGAAAGAACAGATTGCCACACGTTTCGACGTGAACGCGCGAACCGCGAACCGTTACCTCGCTGCCATCCGTCAGTACCTCGAAGAAGCAGAGAAAGAAGACGGCCCCAGAAGAGAACTGCGCTACAGCAGAGAAGACAGGACATACCGCATCGCCGAAGTCGAGAACCGCTTCATTTCCAAGAGTGAACTCTTCGCCATCTGCAAGATCCTCCTTGGCGGAAGAACCTACAGCAGGAAAGACCTCGAGTCCCTCATGAACCGCCTTCTCCAGTCCGCCGTCCTTCCGGAAGAACAGGAAGAAATCAAGGAATTCGTCAAACGCGAACTCTTCGACTACCTCGACCCGTCCCACGGCAAACCCGACATGGACCAGCTTTGGGAAGTCGCCCAGGCCATCAAGAAACATCACGTCATCACCTTCGACTATACGAAAATAGGAAGCGCCCAGGGCACGCCCCACAGAGCACTGCCCCTCGGCGTCGTCTTCTCCGAATACTACTTCTACGTCATCGCCCTCCCATTCGGCGACGACCATAAACCCGATCCCACCGTCGACACCAGGACCTACAGACTGGACCGCATGTCCGACGTCGAAGAAACAAAAATCAAATGGGACGTCCCTTACAACAAACGCTTCAGAGAAGGCGTCTTCAAGAACCAGACCCAGTACATGTTCTCCGGCTCCATCCAGCACGTAGCCTTCCTCTACACAGGAAGATCCATAGAAGCCGTCATGGACCGCATCCCGACAGCCAGAAAAGTCCTCCAGGACGACGGCAGCTGGCTCATCACCGCAGAACTAAAAGGCGAAGGAATCCTCATGTGGCTCCTAAGCCAGGGCTCCAGCGTAAACGTCCTCGCCCCCACAACCCTCCGGGAAAGATGGCTCACCGAAGCCAGAAAAATCTGCGAACAACCCGCAGCAGACCTCAAAAAACTAAAACGCGGACACTAAAAAGAAAGGAGATGGAACCCCGAATTCCCATCTCCTTTTGCGTGGAAGGGGGAGAGAAGCTAAAAGGCCACCCACGGGAAATGCCACAAAACCTGCCTTCCCAGACGGTAAAAAGGGCCGTAGGCCGGTCTTAACCTTGCTCCGGGAGGAGAAGGTGGGAAATTTTTGCATTTTAAAATTTCTCGGATGAGTTGCATTTCCTCGAGCGTAGCGAGGTTTCGAGGTTTTCCTCAAGGCGCCAGCCTTGGTTGTAAGGTTTTAATCTTTCCTATTTGTTCGGTTTTACTAATTTTCCCCCCGAAAGGAGGCCTCCCTTGAAGAAGAAAACTTGGGCGAATGTTGTCCTGGCGGCCAGTGCTGTTTTGACAGCGGCGGCCGCTCCTTATAAAGATATTTCCCTTCTGGCGGAAGGGTGCTTTCACTTGGGCTTTGCCGCGACGGTCGGGGGATTTGCTGACTGGTTCGGCGTTGCTTCTCTCTTTGGGAAGCCGCTTGGCATAGGGAAGAGGACGGACATTATCGCAAAGGACCGGGACAAGATCATCCGCCTCGCGCGGGATATGATCACGCAGGAACTTTTGACGCGACAGCAGATCAAGGCGCTTGTCGTGAAAAATGTTCCCACCGATGTCCTCTACCGCTGGATCCTCTCCCATGAAGCCGGCGTGAAGAATGTCCTCGACGCAGCAGCACTCCTTTCACTGGATTCTCTGGATAAGGAGAAACTCTGGCGTTTCCTCTCCGGAAAAGCCGTCGGCGCTGCTGCGGATACGGACTGGGCAGGGCAGATCGCTCTCGTCCTCGAAGAATTCCGTACAGGAGAAAGAAGCAAGCCGCTCATCGAAGCCCTCGCGCGTGAAGCGAAGGGATTTCTTGAAGACGAATGCACGCAGGACGAAATCCGCAGCATCTACCTTTCTGCATGGAAAGACTACGAGCAGAATGGATTTCTCCGCGGCCTTCTCCGCTCCCGTATGGAAGACAAGACAGAAGAAGTGACGACACTCATCCGAAGAGAGCTCTTGAAACTGGCCGATTCCCTGACAGAAGAGGGAAGCCCTGCCCGCGCATGGATCGACGAAAAGTGCATGGAAATCATCCGCGCTCTCGAAGACGATAAAGACGTGAAGCGCAGAGTGAACAATTTCATTACTGAAAAAGTTGTCGTGCTCCTTGCCGGAAAAGGGAAGGAGACCGCTTTCCGCCTCTGGGAGGAAAATAAGGAAATGGCGGCCATGCGCCTTTCGGAAGGTGCGCTTTCCCTCATCAAGACAGGTTTTGCCGATGAGAAGAAACGCCGCGCCTTCGATGCCTTCATCGTCCGCCTTATCCTGCCGCTCCTCCCGAAGATTCATGAATCGATCGGGAATGCCGTCACGGACAAGCTCTCCACTATGGATGGAAGGACGATGGCAGACCTTGCGAAGGAAGCTGTCTCCGAGGACACCGCTGCCATCCGTCTGAATGGCTCCCTCTTCGGTGCCATTCTGGGATTGCTCTTCTTCCTGATTCCGCTCGTAGGAGGTGCGCTATGAAAAGATACCAGACAGCCAACCGCCTCTTCCTCGCCTCCGCCATCCTCTTTGGCGCGGCAGTGATCCTTCAGCATGCTAGCCCGTGGAGCGGAAGCGAAGCCGTTTCCATCTTCTACTTCCTGGCCCAGTCCTGCCTTATCGGCTGCTGCGCCGACTGGATCGCCGTCGAAGCCCTCTTCCGGAGGCGCTTCCATCTGCCGTACAAGCCGCTGATTCCGTCGAACCAAGATGCCGTCATCAGGAAACTGTCCGCCGTCAGCGATTCCCTGATCGACAAGACAGGCCTTTTGAAAGGCGCCCTCGGAGGATCTGTCATGGAACTCGCCGACAGAGAATTCTTCCACAATGAAAAAGTCCGCGAGGCGGCAGAATCCTTTCTTGCCAGAGAAGGCGCCCGTTTCCTCACGGGACTTGTCAGCGAAAACAAAGAAAAAGCGGCCAGCCTTGCCGATGGGGAAACAGGAAAAGTCATTTCCCTGATCGCAGGAAAAGCCAGAGAAGAAATCCTTGCCAGGATGAGCCGTGAAGAATGGCTGCAGAAACTTCTGGCGCTGGTCGGAGAAAAAGCGAAGACAGCAGGAGCGAAGGAAGCCCTCGCCGGAGCTATTAAAAAAGCAGGGGAAGAGCAGAAGCAGCAGGCTGGTTTCTTCAAGCGGCTCCTCTTTTCCGCTGCTGAACTGACCGGCACCATCGACTATGAAGAAATGGCAGAGACCGGACTTGCGGCCCTGGGAGCTGCCATCGAGCGCTGGAAAAAGCCGGAAGATCCTTTCCACCAGACACTCCTGGCCCGCTGGGACGAAGCTATCCATGCTTTCGTCGATGACAAAGAAACGAAAGACGCCCTCGAAGATTTCGGAAAGAGCCTCTTTGAAAAATATCCGGCAGGGGAAAAGGCGAGGACCATGATCGACAGCCTCCTCTCCGAATGGAACGAAGACGAAAACGGAAAGACGAAACTGGAGAACACCCTGCACGGCTTTGCAGGAAGCGCTATCGACCGCCTGGCAGCAGACAGCATCCTGCGCGGAAGAATCGACAGCGGAGCTAGAGACCTCATTGCCGAACTCGCCGACCATGAAAGAACACTTCTGGCGGGCGCAGCCGTCAGCGTCCTGAAATTCCTCTCCAGCGAAGAACTGAACGAATTCATCGAATCCAAAGTCCACACAGACCTCGAAGGTATCCGCATCAACGGTGCCATCACAGGCCTTGCCGCCGGAGGACTCTTCTATTTCCTCTTAGAGTACGCATACATCCCTTACATGCACCAGTTCATGTAAGGAAGAAAGGAGCACCATGATACTGAACACTGGCCAGAGAACCGACATACCAGCCTTCTATGCAGACTGGTTCCTTCGCCGCGTCCGCGAAGGCTCCGTCATGGTGAGGAACCCTTTCAACTACCAGAGAATCACAAGCTACAGAATCGACCCCGAAGTCGTAGACGTCATCGCCTTCTGCACCAAGAACCCCGCGCCCATGCTGGGAAAACTGGGAGAACTTGCAGGCTACCGCCAGTACTGGCACGTCACCATCACGCCCTACGACAGAGACATAGAACCCAACGTCCCGCCTGCAGGAGAAGTCATCTCCTCCTTCAGGAAACTGTCAGGGAAAGTAGGAAAAGAAAGAACCGTCTGGCGGTACGATCCTATCCTCCTCACCGAAACCTTCACACCCGAACGCCACATCTGTGCATTCAGAGACATGGCAGAAAAACTCGAAGGCAGCACAGAATCCTGCGTCATTTCCTTCATCGACCTCTACAAGAAAACCATCAGGAACTTCCCCGAAGCAGAAAGAGTCAGCAACGAAATCCAGTACAGCATGGCAGAAAGAATGGCAAAGATAGGAGAGCAGCACGGCATCCACGTCTCCTCCTGCCTGGAAGACCCGGGCCTTGCAAAAATAGGCATAGACACAAGCGGCTGCATGACAAAAGAAAAGTTGGAAAAAGCCTTCAACCTCAAACTGAAAATCCCAAACATCAAAACCCACCAGGCAAGACAAGGCTGCGCCTGTCTCCTCGGAAATGACATAGGCGCCTACACCACCTGCCCGCACCTCTGCAAATACTGCTACGCCAACGAAAGCCCCGAAGCCGTCATCGAAAACAGAAACAAACACGACCCGCACTCCCCACTCCTCATAGGCCACGTAGAAAAAGAGGATCAGGTGGTAGAAGCCAGACAAGAGTCATGGATCGATAGAGAGATCAGTCTGTTTTAAAGACATATATAGGATAGGGAA
>NZ_FR896446.1:8853-9874 GCF_000435155.1 Dialister sp. CAG:357
AGGGAAAGAAATAGGAAAATAGAAAAAGAAATAGGGAAAAGGAATTCAAAAAAGAGAAAAGCAATTCAAAAAGGAGACCCATCGAAGGCCTCCTTTTTGAGTGGGGGAACGAGGTTGCATGGTTTTCCTTTTCTTCAGCCGAAGGCTGGTTTAAGGGTGTTAACCTTGCTCCGAAGGAGAAGGTCCTGGCGGAGCCAGGGGATGAGATGCAGTTCTTGCAGCATTGCTGCGGTTGTAAAGGTTTTCGCTTGCTGCTTCCGCAGCGCCGCAAAAATGCCAAGGTACGCCTTCTTATCAATAAGCTCTTTTATAAGTACACCGTACAACCTCGCTTCGCTCGCAGAACCATATATAAAGCCCAATGAATAATCAACCCTATCCGAGCGGCATCAGCAACGGGGCCGCCCACCTTCCCCGTCTGGGAAGGCGAGTATATACCACACAACCTCACTCCGTTCGCAGAAATACAACTCATCCGCCCGACATCAGAATTTGAGGTCGCGCACCTTCTCTGCTAGAGCAAGGTCAAGTTCAAAACCACACAACCTCGCTTCGCTCGCAGAACCATTTATAAAGCCCAATGAATAATCAACCCTATCCGTCCGGCATAAGTATTTGAGGCCGGACGCCTTCCCCGTCTGGGAAGGCGAGTAAAAGAAAAGCCCATGCCTTTTCAAAACTCTCCCTCTCTCCACAATATCTAGTCCTCTTTTTCTCTCCCTGCCACTAAATTTCGTCAGCAATGCACTTCATTTGCGTCAGGAAAGATTTCCTTCAAAAAAGAGTAAAAAATCATCAAAAAACCTGTTGACAGATATAGGGGTCGCTGTTATAATTATATACGCTTAAGCCGAGAGATGAGCGAGCTGAAACGTGCGATGATCTCTAGGAATAAGCGGTTATCTTCATAAGTTTTCAGACAGCTCTTCGCTGAAAGAAATTTCAAAAAAGAGTTTGACAAAAACGAAAACGCGTGATAAGATAATCAAGTCGCTTGAAGAGCGATGATTCTTTGAAAACT
>NZ_FR896447.1:0-5818 GCF_000435155.1 Dialister sp. CAG:357
AATTATTCATCCCCCAAATTTCCGTGAAGAGCCATAAAAAAGGACGTCAATCATTACGATCGATGTCCTTTTTTGCTTTGTGTGAATAACCTGCTGCCTCATCTCGGTTGGAATGGAAGGGAGGAATAAGCAGAGCTGATTCAGCTAAATCCCATCAATCTTTACCGGTTGGTGGTTTTATTGCATGAATACCTGCTGAGTCCTCTTGGCTGGTATGGTGAAAAACATGCGGATTTGATAAGCGAAGGTATGTCAATCATTGCGATTGACTTTTTCATTTTATGTTTATATTATGTTCTGCACTATCATTGCTGAAATGGTTAATGGAAGAGACGGGGGATTAAGAGGGACGTCAATCGGCGTAATTCGTGTTCTTTATGTTCCCTTTTCTTTTATTATGCTGACATGGTAAACTATATGTAACATTGACTGAAAGATACGATAAAACTATGGCAGGGGGATTTATGATGAAAGTAAAGGACGGACAATGCCGGGTGGCTGTGGTGCAGGCGGAGCCTGTGATGTTTGACAAGAAGGCCTGTCTTTCGAAGGCTTTATCGCTTTTGAAGAAGGCGGCTAAGGGCGGGGCGAATCTTGTTGTGTTTCCGGAGCTTTTTATTCCCGGTTATCCTTATGGAATGAATTTCGGCTTTTCTGTGGGACGTCGTACGGCTGATGGCAGGAAGGACTGGAAGCGTTATTCGGATGCATCCATTGTTGTGGGTGAGGAAGAGACGGAAGTGCTGAAGGAAGAGGCCAGGAAGCTTGGCGTGTATGTAAGCATCGGCATTTCGGAAAGGGATGCGGTGAACGGGACGCTTTATAATTCCAATCTTCTGATTTCCCCGGATGGTGAAGTCTTGACGCACAGGAAGCTCAAGCCTACGGGCTCGGAGCGTGTGGTCTGGGGCGATGCGAATGAGGGATATTTCCCTGTGATGGATACGCCTTGGGGGCCGATCGGCTGCCTGATCTGCTGGGAGAGTTACATGCCTCTTGCAAGGACGGCGCTGTATCAGAAGGGGATTACGATCTATATTTCCTGCAATACGAATGACAATGCGGAATGGCAGCATACGATCCGTCATATTGCACTGGAAGGACGCTGTTTTGTCATCAACTGCGATATGCTGATTACAAAGGATTCTTATCCGGGGGATCTTGCAACGGCTCCGGAGAAGGATGCTGTTTCCAAGGGTATCGTATGCCGCGGAGGAAGCTGTGTGATCGATCCTTATGGTCATGATATTTCTGAGACGGTATGGGATATGGAGCGTATTATTTACGCGGATTTGGACATGGAGGACGCTGCGGCTGCCAAGATGGAATTTGATCCCTGCGGTCATTATGCAAGAAATGATGTCCTCTCACTTCATGTGGACGACAAATAATCAATAAAAGTGCAGGCGGATGGATATGTCCCGGTTCGGGATATTCCATCCGTTTTTCATTTATTTAGGTTTTGTTTTCTGTTACAATAAGGTAGACATGAATGAATTTGGATCCGGGCATGCCTGGATTTTTTCTATTGGAATCAATAGTCTGATGATCCCTGCCTGATGAATTGAAGGCAGGAGACACGGACAGACAGAGTCAGGGGTGGGAATATGTTGATAGGAAATGCAAGGAAGAAGGCAGGAATAGCGGCAGCTGTGATTCTTTTCGGAATCATGGGTCTGACGGCCGGATGCGGCACGACGGCGCAGAAAAGCAATGCTGTTTCTGTCAAGACGATGAAGGTGCTCCAGCAGGATGTATCTGTTTCCCATGATTATTCAGGGGAAGTACAATCGACGGATGCGGTAGCCATCAAGCCAAGTGTTTCCGGTTCTATTGTGGAAAAGTATTTTACCAGCGGGCAGGCTGTCCAGAAGGGGCAGCCGCTTTATAAGATCGACAGATCGACGATCGTCAGTATTCGTCCCAGGTACTTTCTGCAAGGTCGAATGTGGATAAGGCCAGGACGGCTTACAACAATTCCCTGATTGATCTTCAGCGCTATGAAAAGCTGGAGGCTTCGGGTGCGATTGCAGAGCAGACGCTCACGACGCAGAGAGCCACGGTGGAAACATACCGTTCTGAATATGAAGATATGCAGGCACTTTTGCAGGAGGCAGAGGAGAATCTGGATGATACTGTCGTCCGTTCTCCAATGTCAGGAAAGCTTTCTGTCGATGATGTGGCGGCAGGGACGTATGTGACGTCGGGATCGACGCAGCTCGTATCTGTCGGCACAATCAATCCGGTCTATGTCTCTTTCTCTGTCAGTGAAAATGAATTCCTGAATTTCAGAGAAAACGGACGCAAGCCGAAGGAAAGCGATGCAGCAAGCAGTGAATTTGTTCCGCCGACGGCAACGCTCACGCTCAGCAATGGTTCCAAGTATGCGGAAACAAGCACGACATATATTGCTGACCGCCAGCTCAATCAGTCCACTGGTACGCTCACAGTCAAAGCTCTCTTCAATAATGACAATCATCTCCTGCTTCCAGGCATGTTTGCCAAGATTACGATTGAGGGCCAGCCGCAGAAGGATGCACTTCTCGTTCCGCAAAGAGCAGTGCAGCAGGTTCTCAACAAGTCCCTTGTCATCGTCGTGGGGCCGGACAACAAGTCTGTTTCCAAGATCGTAGAGCTTGGCGATGAAGTGGGAAGCTACTATGTCGTCAAGAGCGGTCTTACCAAGGATGATAATGTCGTAGTAGAAGGTCTGACGAATCTGAAGGAAGGACAGGCTCTGAATCCTACGGAAACGAATGCGCAGGAACTGGGGCTGTCCCTGACGACAAGCACGACGCCGTCTTATGCCGTTACCTCCCAGCAGTCATAAAGGAGGCCGGTTATGTCTAAATTCTTTATCAGGCGTCCAATTTTTGCGATTGTCATTTCGCTGATTATCGTACTCCTCGGCCTGATCTCGCTTTCGACACTGCCAATTGCGCAGTATCCGCAGATTTCTCCGCCGACGATACGTCTCAGCGCCAATTATACGGGTGCCAACGCAAGCATCGTCAATCAGACGGTCGCGCAGGTCATTGAAGACCAGCTGAACGGCGTTGAAAATATGGACTACATGTCTTCGACGTCAAGCAACAGCGGTTCTTACAGCCTCTCGATTGTCTTTGACCTCGATTCTGACGGGGATACGGATTCCGTCAATGTACAGAACAGTGCCAATCTGGCCAAGAACAGCCTGCCTTCCGAGGTCCAGCAGACGGGCCTTACTGTCAGGAAAGCATCCGGCGATATGGTGCTGATGGTCAATCTGTATTCGCCAAAGGGTACATATGACCAGGCCTTCCTTAAGAATTACGCAGATATTTACCTTCTGGATAAACTGCAGCGTGTAAACGGCGTAGGCAATGTCAATACATTCGGTTCCAGCTATGCCATGAGAATCTGGCTGAATCCGGACAAGCTCGCTGAAAGAGGGCTGACGGTGGCAGACGTCACATCTGCCATCAAGGAGCAGAACGTGTCCGCTCCTGCCGGTACGATCGGTGCCCAGCCGGCACCGGCTACGCAGGAAAAGCAGTACAGTGCCAAGGTGGAAGGGCGTCTCACGACACCGGAACAGTTCGGGAATATCATCCTGAAGTCTGCTTCCAATGGCCAGTTTGTCCATTTGCAGGATGTTGCCACGATTGAAAGAGGCACGCAGAATGAAAGCAATAATTCGAAGATCAACGGGAAGTCGGGGATCGGGTTTGGCGTACAGCTGACCAATGATGCGAATACTCTTGATACTGTCACGCAGGTCAAGCAGATTCTTTCGGAGGCCAAGGACAGTTTCCCGCCGGATCTTGATTACATTATCGTCATGGATAATACGTCGTTCATCAATGCATCCATAGATGAAGTCAAGGCTACATTCATTGAATCTTTGATTCTTGTCGTTCTCGTCGTATTCCTCTTCCTGCAGAAGTGGAGGACGACTCTGATCCCGGTCCTCGCAGTGCCGGTTTCCATTATCGGTACGTTTGCTTCTTTCGTTCTTCTTGATTTCTCCATCAATACGCTGACACTCTTTGCGATGGTCCTGGCAATCGGCATGGTCGTCGATGATGCGATTGTCGTCATTGAAAACGTTGAAGAGCACATGGAAAGGGAGGAACTCGATCCAAAGGCTGCGACGGAAGTGGCTATGGATGAAGTACAGGGGCCGATTGTCGCAACGACGGCAGTCCTGGCATCCATCTTCATTCCGGTTGCCTTCCTTGGCGGCATCACGGGCGTCCTTTACAAGCAGTTTGCCGTGACGATTACGATATCGATTGCAATTTCCGCATTTGTTGCACTGACGCTGACGCCTGCCCTCTGCGGGCTTCTCCTGAAGCCGGGCGATACAGGTTTCAGGCATGGCCCGCTTGCCGCATTCTTCCATAAGTTCAATTCTTCTTTCGACCATATACTCGAAGGCTATACGAAGAAGGTTGACTGGATGATTCATCATCTGAAGTTTGCAGGCATTTTCCTCGTCGTCATATGCGTCCTCATGGGTGCTTTCTACAAGATTCTTCCTTCGACCTTTGTTCCGTCTGAAGATCAGGGATTCTTCATGGCAAGCATCAAGATGCCGGAAGGGACGTCCCTCAATCAGACAATCAAGACAGTCGATGCCATGGCGGCTGAAACGAAGACGATTCCAGGCGTCAAGGATGTCATGACAAATGCAGGCGGATCCAGTTCGAATACAGGAAATCTTTACGTTTCTCTGGATAACTGGGATCAGCGGACTGCATCGGCCGAAAGTGTCACGTCCATTATTACCCAGTTCAACATGATGGCGGCAAAGGATCATCCGGAAGCCAGCATTTATGCATTCAATGTGTCCTCGCTCCCGGGCCTTGGCATGGAAGGCGGCTGGAGCATGCAGCCGCAGGATAATCTGGGCCTTTCGGATACGGAACTCAGCGATCTGGCGGCCAAGGCTGTCGCAGCCTGCAACGCGCGTCCTGAGCTCATGAGTACAAGAAGCGACTACAGTGCTGATACGCCAAGCTATGAATTCTCTGTCGACCGTGAGAAGGTCAAGAGTCTTGGCATCAATTTGTCAGATGTATTTACGGCCCTTCAGGTCAACTTCGGCGGTACGCAGGTCAATGATTTCAATCAGTTCGGCCGTACGTACAAAGTCATCGTACAGGCAGGCACGCAGTACCGCTCCCAGGCGGATTCCCTGAAGTTCATTTCCGTTAAGACTTCCAGCGGCGATATGGTTCCGCTTGATACCATCCTGACGAAATCCATTACGACAGCGCCTTCTTCCATCACGCGTTTCAATGGTGTAAGAAGTATTGCCATCCAGGGCAGTGCCGCTTCCGGCTACAGCTCCGGCGAAGCCATGGAAGCGGCTAAGGAAGCTGTCCTTTCCGTCGCTCCTGCAGGGGAGACAATCGAATGGTCCGGCCAGAGCCGCGAGGAAAATAACTCCTCTAGCTCAACGATGAAGACACTTGCCATGGCGCTTGTCTTTGCTTTCCTCTGCCTGGCAGCTCTCTATGAAAGCTGGTCAGTCCCGTTTGCCGTACTCTTTACCGTACCGACGGGTATTTTCGGAGCGCTCTTCTCTGAATATGCCATCAATAAAAATGGCAGCGCCTCTCGGATCGACCAGTGATGGTTTCCAGAACAGCGTTTACATGCAGATCGGCATTATCATGATCATCGGTCTGGCGGCAAAGAATGCCATCCTGATCGTTGAATTTGCCAAGGAACGTGTCGATAACGGCATGGATCCGCTGGAGGCTGCAGTGGAGGCATCCCGTCTCCGTTTCTGTCCGATCCTCATGACAGCCTTCACCTCCATCATCGGCTG
>NZ_FR896447.1:5846-40715 GCF_000435155.1 Dialister sp. CAG:357
CTGCCTGCCGCTGGCGCTTGCAACCGGTGCGGGCGCAGGGGCCAGATGCGGCATGGGTGTTGCCGTCGTAGGAGGTATGACATTTGCTACGTTATTCGGGCTCTTCCTGATCCCGGCATTCTATATCGTAACGGAGAAAGCAGCTGCTGCCATCCGCAGTTCAAAACTTGGCGGAGGCATCAAGCCGTATTTCAAAAAGCAGAAGTAAGTTGATGAAAAGAGGGGCTGACAAGAGCTCCTCTTTTTCTATTGGAATATTCCATGGGAACCGCGCATAATGGTACAATAAAGAAATAAGCATAAACCGGGATTCTCTGCGCTTTGCCAGGAAAGAGGTAAAATGCATCCGGATGGCAGGAGCGGCAGGAAGGCCCGTTTAAATTGAAAGAGAGAAAAGTATGAAAGAATTCAGGGTCCGCGAATCGGAAGCAGGGCAGAGTGTATGGAAATACATCACGAAATTGATGCCCGGTGCATCAGCCAGTCTTCTGCGGAAGAGTCTTCGAAAGAAAAATATTACACTGAACGACAGGAAGCTTGAAGGAAAGGAAAAAATCCAGGCAGGGGACAGCATTAAAATCTGGTTCTCCGATGAAACGATAGACAAGTTCATGGGAAAAGAAGAAAAGGTCCCGGAAAGGAAAGCTGACGGGGATGAACTCTCCGGAAGAATCGTCTATGAAGATCATGATGTGCTTCTTGTCAACAAGCCGGCAGGGCTTCTGACGCAGGGGGATGCATCCGGGGAAAAATCATTGAATGATGAAATCCTTGCGTACCTGAAGGATGAAGTGACGCCTGTTTTCAAGCCGTCCGTCTGCAACCGCCTCGACAGGAATACGAGCGGCCTTGTCATTGCAGGAAAGAATATCCATGCCCTGCAGGCCATGAATGAAATCATCCGGAAGCGTGATGTGAGAAAGATCTACACAGCCCTTGTTTACGGAGAAATGAAGGGGAAGGGAAAGCTGGAAGGCTATCTTAAGAAGGATCATGAGGATAACCAGGTACGCCTCGTGAAGAAATCAGAAGATGCGCAGCATATTGAAATCCTCTATGAAGCCGAAGAAACGTATCGCAAAGAGGGAATTACCTTCACGCGCGTAGAAATCGAGCTCCTGACAGGACGTTCCCATCAGATCCGCGTGCAGATGGCAGGAAAAGGTCATCCGCTCCTGGGGGATAAGAAGTACGGGACAAAGGAGAGCATCGAAGCGTCAAGGGAACTTGGCATCAAAAGGCAGATGCTTCATGCAGGACTGCTATCATTTCCTGCCTTTGAAGAAGGCTTTGAAGGCGTTTCAGGGAAATCCTTCCGCGCGCCGCTTCCAGAAGATATGGAAAAACTCATTCAGAAATAAATACATGGAGTGTACATACAAAAAGACCCTGTCATGCCAGGCGGCATGCAGGGCCTTTCATTTATATTGCATCAGCAGATGACGTTTTTCTGGTCGCCTTTCAGGTAGTTCTCAATATTGTGGAATACAAGGATGGCTCTTCTTTCCATAGCTTCTTTCGTATCAAAGCCTACGTGCGGCGAAAGGATGGTGTGAGGAGCAGAGAGGAGCGGATGATCGGCAGGAAGCGGAGGTTCGCCTTCAAAGACGTCGATGCCTGCGCCGGCAATTTTTCCTTCCTTCAATGCATCGGCAAGGGCTTTGCTGTCGACGACAGGGCCTCTGGCGGTATTGATCAGGATGGCATCCTTCTTCATGAGGGCAATCTTTTCCTTATTGATCAGTCCTCTTGTCTCATCGGTCAGGGGGACATGGATAGAAATGATGTCGCAGGTCTTAAGAAGGGTATCAAGATCGGTGTAGTTGACAAGGTAAGTCTTCGGTGTGCGGCTGTATCCATAGACTTCGCATCCGAATGCCTGGGCAAGACCGGCCACGCGCTGTCCGATAGCGCCTGTTCCGATGATGCCGAATTTCCTTCCCTTGAGCTCGATGCCGCAAAGGCCGGCGTTCGTTTTTCCATTTCTTATGGCTTCCCCGCATTCAGGAAGCATGCGGTAGAGAGAAAGCGCCATGCCGAAGGCAAGTTCAGCAACGGATTCAGTGGAATAGCCTGCGCAGTTGGATACGGCAATATGTCTTTCCTTGCAGTAAGAGATATCGACATGATCGACACCGGTGAAAGCGACGCAGAGGTACTTGAGGGAAGAGGCTTTTTCCAATGCTTCCTTCTTCAAAGGATAGTTGGCAATGACAGCGATGTCAGCACCTTCGATGCGTTTCCCGAGCTCTTCCTGTCCGGAGGGGACTTTGTCATAAGCGGTCAGGTTCCAGCCTTCTTTCTTAAGACCGGATACAAGGGATTCCAAAAGCTCCCTGGTAATGCCCAATGGCTGCGCTATAACGATTTCTTTCATAATACTGCTCCTTCCTGATCAATTCCCGTAAGGGGATGAATACATCGTGGGATTTATGAGATGGGTTTTTCTCTGAGCCGGAGAATGGCCCGGCTTGGAAGCTGCGAGACGAATACGCCTATGCACATGGCGGCAATGCCTGCCATCTGGCGTTCGGTGAATGTGTCGCCCAGGAAAAGGACGCCGCTCAATCCGCCGAAGACCATTTCAAGGCTTAAAATCATGGAGGCTTCAGTCGGGGGCATGTATTTCTGCCCGACTGCCTGCAGCGTGTAAGCAACGCCGCTTGAAAGGATGCCGGTATAGAGGAGAGCGCCCATAGCGCCTTCGATTCCGGTCCATGTCGGTGTTTCATACATAAAGGCAAGGACAAGGTTCAGGATGCCTGTGACGAAGAACTGTCCCGATGAAAGAAGAACGGGATCGAATCTCTGCGTCAGGTAATCAAGCGCCAGAATCTGCAGGGAGAAGAAAATAGCGCAGAGAAGCATCATGAGGTCGCCCGGACTGATGGTGAAATCTGATTTGATGGACATGAGGTAGACGCCCGTAATAGCAGTGACGGCTCCGACAAGGTGCGTCAGGCGGAGCGGATGTCCCAGAAAGAGCCCGAAGAAGGGGACCAAGAGTATGTAATTGGCTGTCAGGAAACTGGCCTTTGATGCCGTGGTGAACTGCAGGCCGACCTGCTGGATCGTGGCAGCGGCAAAAAGGGGAAGTCCCGTCATGAGGAAAGCCGCCCAGAGCGGAATCTTCGTGGACTTGGGATTTTCCTTATGCCGGTTCATATAAATAATGGGCAGAAGGCTTGCGCTTCCCAAGAGGAAACGTACGCCGCCGAAGGTAAATGGACCGATCGTGTCCATGCCGACGACCTGCGCCACAAAGGCAGAGCCCCAGATCAAGGCCGCCAGTACGAGCAGAAGACGATATTTCATACATTCTCCGTTGAAAAAAAGAGCCGCGGCAGGCTCTGGAATTTGGCATGAGGCATGCCCTTGATTATTATTTATTATAATGAATAATCCTGCTTTTTGCTACCATTCAGCAAAGAGGAAGGTGAAATCGGCTCCATTTGGCGCCAAGGGTATTTTCTCATCTGTAAATGTGGTATAGTCGAATAAGAATGTTCTTTTGAAATAATTACCCGTTTACCGGGTATCATACAGGGATTTCCCTGAAGAAGGAGAGTTTTGATATGTCGATTCGTATGATGGCGATTGATCTTGACGGTACGCTCCTGCATGACGACATGACCATTTCCTCATACTCTCGTGATGTAATCAAGAAAGCATCGGAGGAAGGATTCAAGGTCGTCATTGCTACGGGACGTATGTGCAATTCGGCCAGGAAGAAAATGGAAGTGCTCGAACTGGGCAATGTCCCGGTCGTATGCTATACGGGCGCATGGATCATGATGGGGGAAACGGGGGAAGCCATCTATCAGGAAGGCATGGATCCAAAGTTTGCTTCAAAGGCTCTTTTATGGGCAAAGGAAGAGGGGCTCAAGGTCACTGCGTTCTGGGATGATAAAATCTACATGGAAGGCCCCGACGGGACGGAAATCAAGTACAGGAAGTACAGGACCGTGCAGCCAGAATTTCTCGGGGCGGCTTTCTTCAATCCGCCAAAGAAGGTGACAAGGATCGTTTTCTCTGATCCGGATCCCGCTGTCAGGCTGGAAATCAGGAAAGCTATTGAAAACAAGTTCGGGGATGCAGTAGATGTCGTATTCCCCGGAGATGACTTCGTCGATATGCACAAGAGCGGCATTAATAAAGCAACGGCTGTGAAGTACCTGGCGGATCAGGCAGGGATTTCCTCTTCCGAGATCATGGCATTTGGAAATACGGAAAATGATGTCCCGCTTCTCAGGATGGCAGGAGAGTCTTATGCAGTAGCCAATGCGGACAAGATTGCCCTTGATGCAGCGAAAGCTGTCTGCGCATCGAATGAAGAAGACGGCGTAGCGCACATGATTGAAAAACTTCTGAAATAAATCCAACAAAAAGAGACTGGAATCGATGGTTCGATTGACAGTCTCTTTTTATTGGATTATTTGGTATTCTTTTCCCGCTGGGTAAAGAAGGAAAGGGTATCCTTCAATCCGTCGTTTAAGTTGTACGATGGTTTCCAGCCGAAGAGAGATTTCAGCTTTTCATTGGACAGGCAGGAACGATGGATATCTCCTGTACGTTCTTCTGTGTAATGAATGAAGGAATCATCATATCCGGCCAGTGTGACTATTTCATGGGCGAGCTCGTTCAGGCTGATTTCCGTTTCCGTGCTGACATTGCAGATTTCCCCGCTTCCTTTTTCAAGGGCAGCGACATTGGCTGCAACGATGTCATGGACGGAAATGAAGTCTCTTGTCTGTGAACCGTCGCCGAAGATGGTGATGGGCTTTCCGCAGGCAAGGGCTTTTGCGAAAATGTAGATGACGCCGCCTTCTCCGTTAGCTCCCTGACGGGGACCGTACACGTTGCTGTAGCGAAGGATCGTGTAATCAAGGCCGTACAGTTTCTTGTAAAGTTCCAGGTACTTCTCGGTCATCCACTTGGTCAGGCCGTAGAAGGATTCCGGGACAGGCACTTCATTTTCCTTGAGGGGAAGGGCGGGGTTGTCCCCGTAAACAGCGGCAGAGGAGGAGAAAATAATCTTTCTCACGCCAGTCGCTCTTGCGCACTCAAGGACGGAAAGAAGTCCCATGATGTTTTCGTCCGCATCATAGCTTGGATCCTTGATGGATACAGGAACCATGGTCTGTGCTGCTTCGTGATAAACGACGTCAAATTTCCTTTTTTCAAAAAGGTCTTGAAGGGTCTTTCTATCTCTGATATCCGCTTGAATAAATTCCGCCTGAGGCGGGAGGAATTCTCCCGTCCCTGCGGAGAGGTTATCAATGACGGTTACTTCATGGCCGAGCGACAGAAGCTTGTCGACCAGATGAGAACCTATAAATCCGGCACCGCCGGTTACTAAAATTCGCAAAATTCCACCCCCCGGAATCAGTCCTGATGGAAGCGGTAGCCTGCGCCCCAGACGGTTTCGATTCCTTCATAAGGATGTCCGGCAGCGTTTTTCAGCTTGTCTCTCAGTCTGTTGATATGTACGGTGACCGTTGCAGGATCGCCGATCGGATCGAAGCTCCAGATTTTCTCGAAGAGCTGTTCCTTGGAGAATACTTCATTCGGATGCTGGACGAGGAAGTAGAGGAGGTCGAATTCCTTGCCTGTCAGTGTGACGTCCTTGCCGTTCAGGAGTACCTGGCGGGCTTTCGGACAGATGGTGACATCGCCTACGGTAATGCCTTTTTCCACCTGCGGTCTTGCAAGGTCTCTGCTGAGGAGACGGTTGTGGGTAGCGAGCTGAGCTCTCAGGTGAGCCATGAGGACAGTGCCCTTGAACGGCTTCACGATGTAGTCATCAGCGCCGAGGCCCAGACCTCTGACGATGTCCGCATCTTCTGTGCGTGCTGTTGCGAAGATAATCGGCGCATCAGTCTTTTCACGCATTTTGCGGCAAAGAGAGAATCCATCCTCTCCCGGAAGCATGACGTCAAGGATGATAGCATCGATTTTCACTTCATCCATGATCTTGAGGGCTTCCTCGCCATTGTCTGTGACATATGGTTCAAAGCCGGCGCCTTCCAGGAAATCTCTTTCCATGTTGGCAATCTTCGGTTCATCTTCCACTACAAGTACTTTTCTCATTATTTTGTGTTGCTCCCTTCTTTCAGCGGGATATCAAATATCATTTTCAATCCATTTTCATTGACAGCGCGGTAACGTCCCTTATGCGCCGTGACGATCTCCGCTACAATCGCAAGACCAAGGCCGCTGCCGTTGCTTGTTTTGCTTCTTGCCTCATACGTCCTGTAAAAGGCTTCGAATATGTGGGCGGTCTTTTCCGGAGGAACTCCGGGGCCGTCATCCTGATACGTGAATTCTGCATATTTTCCCTTGCGGTAAATCTGGATCAGGACTTCTGAGGTATCTTTGTCTCTATATTTTATCGTATTTGCCAGTAAATTGAAAACCACTCTCTGGAATTCTTTCTCATCAAGCATGGCGATGATGGAATCATCGGTGTTGTAAGAGACGTTCACATTCCTGGATTTCAAGTATTCCAGGTCTTCATTGATGAAGGAGTGGATAGCGCGGCTGAAGTTCGTCGGTACCGGATGGCAGATGATGCGGCTTGTCGAAAGTTTATTATAAAGAGACAATTCATCGATCAGTTTTGACAAGTCATCTGCGCACGAGGCAATCGAGGCAAGGTACTGCTTCCTCTTTTCCGGCGTTTTGCCAAGTCCCAGCTGCAGGGCTTCCGTGTATCCCATGATTGTCGTGAGCGGGGTCCTAAGGTCATGTGTAATGCCTGAGAAGAGGATCTTGCGGCTTGTGAGGAGGTGGGCGCGTTCTGCGATGCTGTTCTTCAGGTATGACTGCATCGTGCGGAATGTGTTGCAGACCTCGCCAAGCTCATCATCGCTGTGGTGGTCAACCACGACATTGAAGTTCCCGTACTGTATGGCATGGGCTGCCAGGGACAGCTGCTGGAGCGGGATGATGATGCGCGACTTCGTTCTTTCATAGAAGAGGTAATCCATCCTTGCGCTGAAAGCGATGATCGCAAGGATCAGGAGGATGAATCCCATGTAAACATACTTGTTGATGACGGCGTCCCCGTGAGAAGCATAGAGGAGGAGCAGTGTCGTAATGATGATGGAAGCGGAGACAGGAATGCCTATGAGTCCCAGTGTGCTTGCAATCATCTTCTGCTGCAGACTGCTTCCTTCCGGCGGGGCAGGCGGTACAGGTGGCAGCGGAGGTGCTAAGTTCTCTGCCGGATTATCATTTTCATCCATATTGATTCGCCTCCGTCCTTAATCCAGATCAAGATCAAGTTCGACAGGGCAGTGATCGCTTCCCATGATTTCCGGATGGATCTTTGCATCCTCGATATGCGCCTTCAAAGCATTGGAGACGATGAAGTAATCGATTCTCCATCCAATGTTTCTTTCCCTGGATTTAGCAAAATAGCTCCACCAGGAATACGCCTTTTCCTTGTCAGGATACTTGAAGCGGAAGGAATCGGTAAATCCTTCTGACAGAAGCTCAGTCATGCGGCTTCTTTCTTCGTCGGTGAATCCGGCGTTCTTGTGGTTGGATGCCGGGTTGGCGATATCGATTTCCTCATGAGCGACATTGAGGTCGCCGCAGAGGATGACGGGCTTTTCTTCGGAAAGACGCTTCATGTAAGCAATCATTTCCGTTTCCCATTTCATGCGGTAGTCCAGACGGACAAGTCCGCGCTGGCTGTTTGGCGTGTAGCAGCAGAGGAGATAATGCGATCCGAAATCGGCAGTGATGAGACGCCCTTCCTGATCATGTTCCTCGATCCCTAGTCCATAGGTGACGGACAAAGGCTCTTTCTTGCTGAAAATCGCGGTCCCGCTGTAGCCTTTTTTGACAGCGCTGTTCCAGTACTGGTGGTATCCGGGCAGGTCAAGTTCGATCTGATCCGGCTGCAGCTTGGTTTCCTGCAGGCAGAAACAGTCTGCATCCAGATCATGGAATGCGTCCATGAACCCTTTCTTGATGCAGGCCCGGAGTCCGTTGACATTCCAAGAGATGTATTTCAGTTTTGACATACGGCCCTCCTTTGATTCAAAAACAATTTACCATGGCTGGTAAATTCAGAAACTTCTATTCCCATCCTAATTATACACTTTTTAGACGGCATAAATACAGTTTTAGTTTATAAATAAATTTATAAATTCAACGGATAGTTCAGTGTTTTGAATACTGGGGAGCCACATATCGCTTTTGTAGTAAATTTCGATAAACATCCACGCTGATACAAGGGCTGCTTTTCAAAGTATAAAGAAGAGTCTTTAAGCGATCGTCAACGAAGTTTATACAATTTATAAACTTATATCGGAAATCAATAACACATGAACGTAAAAAGCAGGTACTTCTCTGCATTTTGGGAATAATAGAAATCATACCATTTCAGAGAGATTTTTGCAGGGTCAAAAGTGAAGGGAAAGGGAAAGGTGACAATTAAAAGCAAAAGAGAGCATTCCTGCCTCTGCTGCCGCCTGGCAGCCCGGAATCAAATGATGAAAAATAATGATGAAAAATAATGATGAAAAATACGGAAAGACATAGAAGACAGAGGCCTCAAATGCCATAAGAAAAAGGGGGATCTGTGCTATAATAGCTAGAGCAGTACAACAAACGGGAAGTGACTGCCTAGGCAGTGATGGAAAAAGGGCGCTTCCGGTATGCCGAAGGGAGGACAGAACATGAAAAAAATCGTGGTAACCGTCATTGGTGCCGACCGCGTCGGTATTGTTGCCGGCGTAACAAAGGAACTTGCAAAAGAAAACATCAATATTCTGGATATTTCCCAGACCATTCTGGATGGAATCTTTGATATGGTGCTGATCTGTGACATGGAGAACGCAAAGGGCTCCTTGAAACAGGTACAGGACGATATGGGAGAACTGGGCCGTGAGCTGGGCGTCGATGTCAGAGTGCAGCTGGCGGATATCTTTTATGCCATGCACAGGATCTGAAAGGGGGAGCCATGCTCGATATAGAGGAAATTCTTGCGACGGAGCGCATGTTTGACCAGAATAAGCTGGATGTCCGCACGATTACCATGGGCATTTCGCTCCTGGGCTGCGTATCCGACGATGAAAAGACCCTGCTGACCAGGATCTATGATACGATCTGCCAGAAGGCAGAACACTTGACGGAAGTCAGCCATGATATTTCCAGGGAATACGGTGTGCCGATCATCAACCGCCGTATTTCTGTCACGCCGGTAGCGCTCATTGCCGGCGGCACGAATGCAAAGAGCTATGTGCCGATCGCTGAAACGCTCCAGAAAGCAGCTGATGCTGTCGGTGTCGACATTCTGGGCGGATTTTCCGCACTTGTAGACAGAGGCATGTCTTCTTCGGATAAAATTCTGATCGATTCCATTCCGGAAGCTTTGGCTGTCACGAAGAGCATCTGCAGCTCGGTTGCCATCGGATCCACCAAGGCAGGCATCAATATGGATGCTGTGAAGCGCATGGGCGAGATTGTGAAGGAAACAGCTGAACTCACAAAGGATCAGGATGCATACGGATGCACGAAGCTTGTCGAATTCTGCAATGCAGTCGAAGACAATCCGTTCATGGCAGGCGCCTTCCACGGCGTCACGCAGGGCGATACTGCCATCCATGTCGGCGTATCCGGTCCGGGCGTCGTCAAGAGAGCGCTGGAAGATGTCAAAGGCGCACCGCTTAATGTCGTTGCCAAGACGATCAAGAATACAGCCTTCATGATTACCCGTCTTGGACAGATGGTGGCAGAAGCTGCCGTCGATCGCCTCCATGCGCCGTTCGGCATTATCGACCTTTCCCTTGCACCGACTTCTGCTGTCGGAGACAGTGTAGCGCAGGTTCTTGAGGAAATGGGTCTTGAGAGCTGCGGCGGCCCCGGTACCACGGCAGCCCTGGCGCTCTTAAACGATGCAGTGAAGAAGGGCGGCCTTATGGCTTCTTCTTCCGTCGGCGGTCTTTCCGGCGCTTTCATTCCGGTCAGTGAAGACCTTGGCATGATTGAAGCCGTACAGAAGGGAAGCCTTTCCCTTGAAAAACTCGAAGCCATGACCTGCGTATGCTCGGTCGGCCTTGATATGATTGCCGTTCCCGGAGACACGACGGCATCCACGATTTCCGCCATCCTTGCAGATGAAGCGGCTATCGGCATGATCAACAACAAGACGACGGCTACCCGCCTGATTCCGGTACCTGGAAAGAAACCGGGAGACATGGTTCAGTTTGGCGGACTCATGGGATATGCTCCTGTCATGAAGATCAACGAATTCAAGGCAGATGAATTCATTGCAAGAGGCGGCAAGATCCCTGCACCGATCCGTTCCCTGACAAACTGATACAGGATAAACTGATACAGGAAAATAAAATGCCCGAAGGGGGTTCCAGTGCAATGCCGGAGCCTTTCCTTCGGGCGTTTTTTTGATGGAATGGAAGGAAATTCATGTAAAACGAGGGAAGAGGGACCTTTCCGTTCCTTGATGTATTTTTTGCATACTTGTGATAAAATAAAACAGTTATTTTTTTATCAGTAAGGATATAGTTACGGGTATGTAAAGGGTTATCATGACACGTAAAAAAATAAAAGCAGGGAAAGCTTCCGCAGGGAAAAAAGATCTTCCGGGAAAGAAACCGGCAGATGAAATAAAGAAAGAAATAAATGAAATAAAAGAACCGGACAAAGAACCGGTGAAAAAAATGGAAAAAAGAGAAAGTCTGGGCCACTGGAAACGCTGGTGGGCAATCGCAACGCTCGTTCCATTTACGATTGCTCTCTTCCTTTCCTGGTACTTCGGTGCACCTGGCGGATATGCCTTCGCATCTCAGATCAAGGTATTCCTGCTCTTCCTGCAGGTGGGTTTTGTTACTGCCTACTTCATCCGTCACGATTTGAAAAAGGCTGCGCTCCATCTATGGCTCACGATTGCATTCCTATGGGCGCTGGGGCTGATTGTGCCGTTCCTGTCCACGCAGACGAATGTCCTTCTGGATATGTCGGATATATCAGGGGAGCTGTCGACGCCGCTTTATCTCTTCATTTCCTGCCTGACTGCCGCATGGATCCTGCCGGGGAAATGGAGAACGATAGCACGTATCATCTGCGCGCTTCTCATTGTCGTTTATGTGCTTATCCAGTTCACTTATATCGGATATTACTTCATTACGCATTCCCTGATTTCCATCAACATGCTGCTCGCACTGGCGCAGACCAATCTGGCGGAGACGATGGAATACATCCAGGTCAATATCCCGTATGCAGGCATTGCCGTGGGCGTGACAGCCGTTCTTCTCCTTGGCTGGCTCATTTACCACAACAGCCGCTTCAGCTTTGACCGCGTGGAATCTGTTTCGAGAAAGACATGGTTTGCCATGCTGGGGCTCTTCATCGTAAACCTCGGTCTCTGCGGACTGTCGATCGGCGGCACGCGCATTGCGCAGGTCTATGCAGAAACGTATGAAACGCTGCAGAGCTTCCATGATTTCCAGAAAATCGTTGAAGCCCGCAGAAATATGAGAATCAAGGATCCTGAAATCATTGAAAAGCTCAAGGCTGCGCCGGACGGGGTCTATGTGCTTGTCATCGGTGAATCCCTGACGCGCGATCATATGAATGTCTATGGATACGAAAGAGATACGACACCGTTCCAGTCACAGGCAGCCATCGATCCGCATTATGTATTCTTCAATCATGCTTACTCCTGCTATACGCAGACCGTCCAGGTTCTGACCGAAGCTTTGACAGAAAAGAACCAGTATAATGATATGGCGCTTGCCAATGCTTATTCCATCATCGATATGGCAAGGGAGGCTGGCTTCCATACGACATGGATTTCCAACCAGTCCCGCTTCGGCATCTGGGATACGCCGATCGGCGCAATCGGATCTGCCTGCGACGACCAGTACTGGATCAACCAGTATGTCGGCACTGATGTCATCACCAAGGACTACGATACAGTGCTTGTCCCGTACTTGAAGAAGGTCGACCCGAATAACCGCCGCCAGCTCATCGTCATCCATCTGATGGGCAGCCACGTCAGCTATTGGGACAGGTATCCGTCCGAGTTCTACCACTGGTCGGAAGATCAGGGCAAGGTCAGAAGCACTTCTGAAATCATGAATGATGAATACGACAATTCCGTGCTTTTCAATGACTATGTCATGGGAAGCATCATGAATTCTGCCACGAACTATCTCCACGCTGACAGCGTCATGTACTTCTCCGATCATGGGGAACAGGTGACGGAAAGACCGGGCCATAATGCGGACCAGTTCGATTTCACCATGGTCCACATCCCGTTCTGGGTGTACACATCCCCGCAGTATGAGAGAGAACGTCCGGAAGAGTTCCGCATGATGCTCGAAAGAAGAAATATGCCGTTCACCAACGACATGCTCTATGATACCTTCCTTGGCATCATGGGAATCAAGGCGGCTCATTATGATCCGACCGACGATTTCTTCTCGCCGAAGTACGACAAGGACGTCACAACGCTCATGACCATGTATGGCAACATCATGATCAGGAACGATGTGGAGCAGCTTGGATCGGATAAGGCGGCCAATGACGCAGCCTGGAATCAGGGCCTGCAGGACCGCGCAAGAGCATCCGGCAGTGATGAATTCGACTGGAGCCGTTTCAAGCCGGTCAAGATTTCCGCCAAGCCGATGCCTGAAGTGGAAAACGAAGGACTGTCCCAGGCATCGTAATCATTTGAACTATTTTTTGGGAAAGAGCCAGGATTGCCCGGCTCTTTCTTGCTATCCTATTAAAATTCATCTAAAATGTTGAATTAAGATTTCATTTTCCCGTATAATATAAGGAGGACTTATGAGACTTCGCAGAAAGCCCTGGATTGAAGAATCCATTAAGCAGTACACTTCCATTCTTTTTCTGGAAGAACCGAAAGATCTGAAAGGCAAATGGAGCACGCAGTTCGCGCATCCTGAAAAGCCGATTCATGTGGAATTCGGTACAGGAAAGGGACAGTTCATCTCCGGAATGGCAGACATTCACAGGGATGTCAATTACATCGGTATGGAAGTGCAGGAAGGCGTCATTTACTATGCCGCAAAGAAAGTAGCGGAAAAAGAACCGCCGCTCGACAATGTACGTTTGATCCTTGGGGATGTCAGTGAAATTCTTGATATATTCGCACCGGGGGAGGTTGAGGTGATTTACCTGAACTTCAGCGATCCATGGCCGAAGAAACGCCATGCCAAGAGAAGACTGACATACCGCGATTTCCTGAAACGCTATGCCCTCATCCTCAAAGAAGACGGGGAAATCCGTTTCAAGACTGACAATAAGGATCTTTTTGATTTTTCCATCGAGGAATTCACAGAGATGGGATGGAAATTATCCGACGTGACTTATGATCTGCATCAGGCTCCCGTGCCAGGCGATGTAGAGACGGAGTACGAGGAGAAATTTTCCAGGAAGGGGAATCCAGTATGTCGTCTCGTAGCGAGACGTCCCAAGTCAAATTAGAAGTTTCGCGATATACACCACCTGAATTATTGGGGCTGGTTGCTGTCACGGTAATTCTGATCTGCATCGGGACTGTGAATATCTACAGCTCAACTCAGTACATGAATATCATATCGGGGGACAGCACGTACTCCCACTTGGCAAGACATCTTCTGTTCCTCTCAATCAGCGTAATTACAGCATTCGTGCTGACGAAGCTTCCAATCAAGCTCGTGCGCAAAGGGGCGCTGGTCTGGGTCATCGGGACGGTGCTCTTGCTCTGCCTTGTCATCGTAGCCGGTAAGAATGTCAACGGTGCGACCCGCTGGATCCAGCTCGGTCCGGTGTCGCTGCAGCCATCGGAATTTGCGAAGGTGACAGGAATCATATGGGCCTCTTCTTATCTTGCCAAAAAGGTGGATGCCGGAGAGAAAATCGCCCTTATTCCGCAGGTTTTCCGCGCCATTGTCGGCATATTCGTCAGTATTTTCCTCTTTGCTTCAGGCTCCAAAAGGAAGAAAAACAAAAAGTACACGTTTGGCCAGCTTCTGACATACATTTCGCCATTGGCGGCGCCGCTTGTCATGGCGGCTCTCGTCATGAAGCAGCCGGATATGGGCACGGCAGCCATCATCCTGCTCCTGCCATGCCTCCTTTATATCATTGCGGGGCTTCCTGCCATTGAAATTCTTTTGGGCGGCGCAGGGATCGGTACGCTCGGACTTCTTCTGGCGCTCAGCTCAGCGTACAGAAGAGACAGGTTTTTCGTGCTCTGGGACCCGTTCTCTGATGCGGCCGGCAAGGGATATCAGACCGTGCAGAGTCTGATTGCCGTTGGCTCAGGCGGATTCCTCGGGCAGGGCATAGGCAAGGGATTTGCCAAGTTCCTTTATCTCCCCGAGCAGTATACGGACTTCGCCTATGCCGTATTCTGCCAGGAAATGGGCTTCATAGGCGGAATTATCGTCATGCTCCTTTTCATGGCATTCCTGCTTTTGGGATTTGCCACGGCAAGGCGTCTGAAGGATTCCTACTCAGCCTTCGTGGTCTATGGGCTGACGCTCATGATCTCGCTTCAGGGGCTCATCAATATGGCGATGGTTCTTGGATCATTCCCTGTTACAGGCGTTCCGCTGCCTTTCATTTCCTTTGGCGGCACATCCCTGATGACGAATATCTGCTCCGTCGGCCTGATTTACGGAACCGCTGTGCAGAGCATTGAAAACACCGAACGGGAAGTACGAAAGAAGCGGATACAGGCGATGGATGGAGTGAATCCTTTCTGGCAGTAATGAATGGTTCCACAGCCAGCTGGCTATAATGGAGGAAGGCGGCGATGCCGCCTTTTTTTACGGAGGAAATCATGGAAATGGATTGGAGAGAAGAAACGCTGGAAAGCCTTCTTGCTTACTTTAATAAAAATCCGAAGGGGACGCCATGGGCAGATATCGCCGTTTATTATCCGGCAGGCGAAGTGCTTTCTGCTATCCTGAAGAAGGCAGCCATGATTTCTGAAAAATCGGGACTGTCTGTGTTTCTTGCGCCGGCAGGCGATGACAGGCCCTACTACCTTCGGGAAGTTTTCCGCTGCAGGTCAGCTTTGTGGATTGTCCGGTCTGAAGAAGAATGCGGGAAGACAGCCCTCTTTTCATCCCGGATGGGAAGGGACGGTGTTTCCCTCTATGGACGGGATGACGGCGGCATTTCTCTTTCGGGAACCAATCTTCTCTCTTTTGCAAGAAAGGGAGACACGGGTTCCACGGTCTTCTCAGCGGATGATCTTGCATTTCCAAAACGCAGCAGAGACGAGGAATTTTCCCAAGCGGAAAAAGATGAAGGGATAGAAAAAGAGCAGGTGCTTTTATATGCATCTCTCATCCTTTTTGCAGGCGGAAAGGCAGGTACGCTTCTTGGCGCGGCAGACCTTGCCCGCCATTATTATATGGGACACTAAAAAAGGACCGTTTCCGGTCCTTTTGGAATTCAGTCTTTAAAATATTTTCTTGCCAGGCGCCACGAGAACATCAGCGATTTCTGCAGGAGGAAGAAGTAGACAGCCTTCTTCGGATGCGTCAGAAAATAAATAGTCCCGATCGGCTGCAGCGGTCTCCACAGATCCTTTTCTGTCAATTCCTTGGAGTCAGCCGTGACGAGTTCGTGCTTTTTATCATTTTTCTTCTTCAATGCGCGTGTGACGAGAGCTGTAATGATCGTCATCGCAATCGCTTTTTTTGAGCTTTCAGATTTTCCCATGGGAATCACCTCTTTTATTAATCATAGCAAAATGAAATGGGAAGTTCAATTGGGAATCGGAAAGCCTGGCCAGAAAGAAAGGAGGACCTTATGAAACAGCTCATGAGCTACTATGTCATGGATGATGATACAGATGAAAAGATCAGGGAGATGACAGATAATCTTGGCCTTGACGGGATAGAGAGTCTTGTGTACGGAACAAAATCAAGAGATCTTCCCGGGAAAGAATCGACTATCGGATGCCACCTTAATTACTGGCCTGACTGGATGAATTTCTGGCTGGGAAAAAGGGAACTCTTCGAGGAGGAATTTCCGACAAGGGATTTCCTGATTTCCTACTATGGGGGAGAAACACCGGAAGAGTGGCTGGAAACAATCCGGGGAAATCTAAGAGCGGCCGCCAGGGAAGAGCCCAAATACGTCGTCTGGCACGTGGCTGACTGTATGGCAAGAGAGGCATGGACAGGAAAATTCCATTACACGGACAAGGAAGTCCTTTTCGAAACGGCAAGAATCTACAGTCTTGTCAAAAATGCGCTTCCGTCCAATGTCACCGTCCTTTTTGAAAATATCTTTTGGCCGGGGCTCAATGCACTTTCTCCGGAAAATGTGGATTATTTCTTCTCTCTTCTGGGCGGCGGAAATGTTGGACTCCTGCTTGATACAGGCCATCTGATGAATACGAATCCCGATATCAGGGATGAAAAGGATGGTGCAGATTATGTGACGAAGGTAATCAAGAATCTGGGATCCATGAAGGATCTGATTCTTGGCATGCATCTTTCCTGCTCGATTTCAGGAGAGTACAGGAAAAGGGCGGCTGGGAATATTCCTGCGGAAATCACGCCTGAAGTCATCAGCCGCCATATTTCATCCATCGACCGGCATGAACCTTTCAGGACAGAAGCAGCCGCACGGATCGTGGAAGCGGCCGAGCCTTCCTATGTGACGCACGAGCTCTTTGGCAAGGGCCCCGGAATCCCGGAAGAAGAAATCAAAATACAGATGAATGCCATGAAAAAGGGTTATAATTCCTGCAATCGTTTTTCGTTATTTGTTGCATATCGGGAAAAGTAGTATAATGGGCGGAAACGGGGTATTGCCCGGGAAGAGGGATCTTACTATGAACAAAACGAAAATGGCATGGGCATCGGCCGCACTGGCACTGGCTTTATTGCTGCCAGCGGCAGGCGTCAAAGCCTATAGCAGCGAAAATGTCTCACTGCCAAGCCCGATTGTGGAATATGCATCATACAATAAGCTTCGCAAGGCAGTCGGTTTTGAACCGCTCTTCCTGCCGCGTATTGCAGGATACAAGACGGAACATTTCCTTTTCATAGGAGAGGGACTGGCAGATGTCCGTTACAGCGGCAATCTTGGCGAACAGCTGACAATCCGTTCTTCCCGTCTGACAGGAGAGAATCCGGATACAGATATCAGTGGCGTCTATACAGGAAAGTGGAAGGATATCGAAATAGGCTCGACGGTTGTTTCCGTGGCAAAACTTTCGGATAAATCTTTTGCCGCTCACTGGATTGAAGGCGGCTACGCTTTTTCCTTCATGGGAGAAAATATGAAAGAGAAGGATTTCGAATCCCTTCTTTCAGGATACTTCATCGATGTGACAGAACACGTCTTTGGAACGGATGATGCTTCTTCCATCCACCATGATATGCCGTTCTAGCTTTCAGGAAACGGGCGCCCCTGCGGGCGTCTTTTCTGTTTGCAGGATAGTTTCCGCTGAAAAAAGCAGGCAAATGATGTAAAATAGAGGACAGCGTATAAATATCGGAGGATAATCGATGGACCGCATAGCTGTGCTCATTCCGTGCTGGAACGAAGCTTTGACAATCAGGAAAGTCGTGACGGATTTCAAAAGGGAGCTCCCGGAAGCCGTCATTTATGTGTATGACAACAATTCAACGGATGATACAGCTGCCATTGCCAGAGAGGCAGGAGCCGTCGTCAGAAAGGAATACCGCCAGGGCAAGGGAAACGTCATCCGTTCCATGTTTCGTGATATCGATGCAGAATGCTACATCATGACGGACGGGGATGATACATATCCCGCAGAATGCGCCCGCGAAATGGCGGATATGGTTCTTTCGGGGCAGGCGGATATGGTCGTAGGCGACCGCCTTTCCTCCAGTTACTTTGAAGAAAACAAGCGGCCCTTCCATAATTCAGGAAATGTGGTCGTCCGCCGCTTCATCAATATGTTCTGGGGCAAAAACAGCCATGACATCAAGGACGTCATGACCGGCTATCGTGCTTTTTCCACCATGTTTGTCAAGACATTTCCTATCCTTTCCAAAGGATTTGAAATTGAAACGGAAATGACGATTCATGCGCTGGACAAGAACCTTCTCATCCGGAACCTTCCCGTATCATACCGGGACAGGCCCGAAGGGAGCGTCAGCAAGCTCCACACCTTCCGCGACGGGACCAGGGTTCTCCGCACGATTTTCCTTCTTTACAAGGATTACAGGCCGCTCCGTTTCTTCACGATGGCATCGCTCATCCTTGCTCTGATTGCCCTTCTTCTTTTCATCCCCGTATTCCATGAATACGTAATGACGGGACTTGTGCCCAAGCTTCCGACGCTTGTCACATCCGGATTCTTCATGGTATCTGCCGTCGTGGCGCTTGGGATAGGCCTTGTCCTTGATACGGAAGTGAAGAACAGCAGGAAAAATCTTGAGATCCAGATGAATATCATCCAGATGATGCTGAAGAAGTAAGTCATCCCATTGGGAAATAATAAAAATCCAGGAGCATTATGATTAAGAAACTGATATTGAAATACTTTCCATCTGAAGAACGATTCTGGGAAGTTTTCCGTTTTCTCCTCGTCGGAGGCGGATGCTTCGTACTCGAATACGTCCTTCTTTACACACTGACAGAGTATGGCGGCCTTCCTCCGCTGTATTCAGCGCCGATCGCCTTCACGGTCTCGCTCATATTGAACTACTTCCTCTGCGTCAGCTTTGTCTTCCATGCCGAGCATCAGAGCCGCTCGCAGGTCGTCCTCTTCGTCGTGACATCCCTTATGGGACTTGGCATCAATCAGGTGACCATGTGGATTTTCATCGACCTTGTCGGTATCTGGTACATGTTTGCCAAAGTCATCGCTTCGGCCATCGTCATGATCTGGAACTACTTCACCAAACGCTTCATTCTGCACCATTGATAATGATCAGGAAATGAAAAACCTCTCTCCGCGATTGGAGGGAGGTTCTTTTTATTTCCTGAAGAAATCGGCAAGCTGGTTCCTGAAAATGTTGGCGCCGCCATTTGCCGGGTGGCGTAGTCCCTTGACGGAGAAGCCTGCATCCAGGAGCGTGTTCTCGCTCTTCTTTCCAATGGCAAGAAGGGGAAGGGACCCGGTGAGGGAAAGGAGCTCTTTTGTGTAGGAGAGCCCGATGGCAAGTTCATCATCTGTCGGCGTCCTGTTGGAAAGAAGGTCGTCTTTCTTATGAGGATGGAAAGGATAGATGTTCCATAAGATGAATTCATCAGCGGAAAGGCCGGCATCGAGGCATGCTTTCCATACGACGGAATCGGTCGGCTCATTGAAGCCTTTTTCCTTCTGCGTGGGTTTTGCAATCATGGGAGAATCTTTCCTGCTTGTCCGCTTTCCCTCTTTCCCGAGGATCATGAGGCTGTTTACTGCGGGATGCTCGTTTAGTATCATGCGCTCGCATGTCATGGCAATCCCTGTGAAGTGTCCGCCCTGATAACCGCATGCCTCAGCGATCAGAAAAAGCTTTGCCTTCCCAACGCGGCGGGAAAGGTAGTCGTGAAGCTGCTCTTTCCTTATGGATGGCGCATTTTCCACTTCATAGCGAAGGTCCGTATCTTTCCAGGGATTAAAGGTGAGCGCTCCCTCGTAGGAAGCAAGGCTCTTAATGAATGCATCGATAGTCATGGCAGTTCCTTTCGTCTAAAAGAAAAGCCGGCATAAGCCGGCTTTATCAGTTTTCTTCAGCCGGGGAGAGTGGCGCTGTTTCGCCCGCTGCTTCCGGTTCATCATTTAAATGGTAAAGTGTTCCTCTTGGAAGATCCTTATCCTTTGTGAAATCATCTTTCATCGGCCATTCCTTGAAGTACTTCATATCGCTCTTGGAAACAAAGAGATAGACAGACTTGCCGGAGTCTTTGTATTCCTTGGCAAAGTCTTCATCAGACTCGGACGGCATGACATACTTTTCATTCCAAAGAGCGCTTCTCTTTTCTTCGTCAGGAAGAGAAGGAACAAGGCGGATGCCTGTTTCTCCGGTATAGTACGTATAGCCGGCCGGATAGGAATGGAAGAAGTAATGGATGCCTGGTGCATCATGGATATCATTGGCCGAGTCCATGATGGAACGCGACGGAAGGTAGTTGGGAAGTCCTTCCATGATGATGAAGAGGTAAGCCGAAGCAGTAACGGCGGAAATGACTGTCAGACGGCGGCCGCTGCTCTTTTTCCAGCGGAGGATGAGTTCCCATACGGCGTAAAGGATGACAGCGTAGAAAAGAAGCCAGCTTCCTTCCTTGATGTAAATGGTACCTGCCACAAGAGCGGCAATCAGGAAGAAGAAACCACCGTAAGCGCAGAGGCTCGATGCTTTTTCCCCTTCACGCACGAGGAGCGCGCACATGGCGGAAAGAATAATGGCAGGAACGATGGAAATGTAAGTGTAGGTCACATACTTTGTCGCCATAAGGGTGTAGAAAAGGATTGTGCCGATCATCCAGACCATGAGAAAACGGTAGAACGGGGTCTTTTCTTTCCACTGCCTGACGGCTTCATAAATTGTCATGCCGGTCCAGGGAAGGAGAGCGGCCGGGAAGATGACAAGGTAGTAGTACCAGTGATTGTCTTCCGGATGCTCGGAAACCGTAGCTCTTGCTATGTTGTGCAGGCCGAGGAACTGGGAAACGAAGTCGCTTCCATGAATGGCATACATGCCGCCGTACCAGGGAAGGACGACGACAAGGAAAGCAAGGATGCCCGTGATGGGGAAGAGGGAAAGAATCTTCTTCGGCTCTTTCATGGAAAGGCACCAGAGAACAAGAAGGATGCCTGGAAGGACAAGCCCGACAGGGCCTTTAGTGAGGCAGGCAAAGCCAGCAGCGGCATAAGCAATGATCAGATGCTTCCTGCTTCCTTCCATGACGCCGATGTAAGCGGAAAGAAGGGTCGGAATCGTAAAGAGAAGAAGGATGCTGTCCGTGATGATGGCATGGGAGATGATCCAGAATTCAAAGGAAAGCGCCAGCATGAGCCCTGCCCAGATGGCTGCAATATTGTCCTTCAGGATTCTTCTTACGTACCAGGTAAGAAGCGTGACGGAAAGCGCCCCGCAAAAGGCAGAGGGGAGCCTTGCCGCGAGATCGGTGAAGCCCAGGATGGAATAGCTGATGGAAAGCAGCCAGTAAACCATGATAGGCTTGTCATACCAGTAAATGCCATAAATCTGCGGGGACATCCAGTTGCCTGACATGACCATTTCCTTAGCCGTCAGCGCATAATTGGATTCGACGGGATCGGTAATGGGGAGGGCCCAAGATCCCCAGAGCAGGAATGCAAAGGCAAGGATGAAGATGAATCCCAGGGATTTCTCTGTCACATGGGAAGTAGAGAACGCTTCCTGCCTTGCTTTTTCCTTCTTTTCTTTTTTCTGTCGTTTCGTGCTCAAAATGGATTCCTCCCTGAATGAAGTGAAATGTGATTACTTCTGCAAAGAACCTTCGCCATTTCCTTTGCGGAAGAGGTAAGCCGTATCTTTTTCCCAAATGAGTGTGAGGTCCTTCTTCTCCTCATCCGGCCAGTTCTTGTAAAGCTTTTTCTGAATCAGTATGTATGCCTGATCCGGCAGGCGGGCAGGTTCTTCAAGGCCCGGAAGCAGGACGCCGTTTTCCTTGTTCTTTTCATCGACCTGCTGCTTCCTCTTGTCGAAGTCAGGAAGCACTTTTCCGTACAGATCCTCATAGAAAGCAAAGGACGGACGGTAGAAAGGATCGATATAAAGAGGGACATCGGGGTCGAGTGATTCAGCAACTGTCTTTTCCGCAATGGCTCTTGATGTGAAAAGATCGGAGACCGGTTTTTCAAAAGCGCCCCAGACGGAAAGGACGAAGACGAGAATCAAAGCAGCCTGCGTCATGAAGAAGGCATGGAACCTTCCTTTTGCGAGGCGGCTTGCCGAGAAGAAGGCAGCAAGGACCATGAGCCCTGCGATAGCGTAGTGGACGATGGGTCCGCCTTCCGGAGAAAAGGGGACAAAAGCGACGGCGCCGGTCGTAATCAGTGCAAAGACGACATGGCAGATGATGAAGGCTTTGGAAATGTGCCCTGTCTCTTCAATCCGCGCAAGATAAGCGGAAGAAAGAATGGCAAGCGGCGGGAACATCGGAAGGATGTAGGAGAAGAGCTGCGTGGAAGATACGGAGAAGAAAAGGAAAATGAAAAGCGCCCATACGATGAAGTAGAGCATGACCTTGTCTTTTCTCCATTCACGGAAGCTCTTCAAAAGCCCCGGAAGCGTTCCGCTCCATGGATAGAAGCCTGCCAGCACGACGACGATGTAGAGCCAGTAATGGTTCTGCCCTGCGTGCTCAGGAGCCACGAAGCGCGTGATATTATGGTAGCCCAGAAATGTATCGATGAAAGCATCTCCGTGGAGCATGCCCATTTCAATGTACCAGGGAAGTCCGACGAGGCAGGCAAGCGGGATGCCCCAGTACCATTTAAGTCCCATGATGTGCTTAATGTCAAACTGGCGCGAAAAAATGAGCCAGAGACCGACAATCAGGGCCGGGAATCCGAATCCAACAGGCCCCTTCGTCAAAAGTGCAAGGCCGCACGCGATATACGCAGCTGCGTATTCTTTTCTCAGGAATGACATGAGCGCAACAGTCAGTGTGAGGCAGAGGAGCATGTCCGTGACCGAGCTTCTGGCAAGGACGATGATTTCAAGCGATGTGGCACAGATGAAGCCTGCGCGAAGCGCAGCCCTTTCTCCTAAGAAGCGGCGGGAGGAGAGGAAGAGGTAGCAGGGCGTCAGCGCGCCTAAAAGGACGGAAGGAAGTCTGGCGGCCCAGGTAGAGACGCCGAAAATCGAGAAGGAAATAGCTTCCAGCCAATAGAAAAGCGGCGGTTTGTCATACCAAAACTCGCCGTAGATGCGCGGGGATATCCAGTCTCCTGTCGCCAGCATCTCCTTGGCCGTTTCGCCATAAACGGGTTCATCCGGGTCCAGAAGCGGAATCAGTCCGGAAAATGTGCCGTAAAGAAAAAGGCAGAAAAGGAAAAGGAGGATGCAGTTTCTATATGTTTTCATGGGTATCTTTGCTTGCTTTCTGTTTTCGCTTTGAATATAAATGGAATCCAAGGGCGACCGCAATGGAAATGACGACGCAGACGAGTGCGATTTCCAGCTTGTAGTCCAGGATTTTCTGCCAGTTGTGGCCGAGGACGGATCCTGCGTATACGAGGAAAATCGTCCAGGGAACCGTTCCCAGAATCGTAAGGCCGATGAATTCAGGCATCGGATACTGGGCAATTCCGGCAGGAAGAGAAATGAACGTGCGGACGCCCGGAAGAAGGCGGCCTGTGAAAATGGCGATTCCGCCGTATATTTCAAACCAGTCTTTGGCAGCAATCATTTTTCTTGCAGTAAGGCCGCCTTTGGCCGTATGTTTCAATATGAGTCCGCGTCCGCCTTTGTAGCCCATGTAGTAGGAAGCGACGGAACCAGCAATGCCGGCAGCCGTCCCGATGGCAATGGTAGGCCAGAACGAGAAAATTTCCTGAGAAACAAGAAAACCGGCAAAGCCCAGAATGATTTCACTGGGAATCGGAACATTCATGTTTTCAAGAGCCATACAGATGAAGAGAGCGAGGTATCCCCAGTCATAGAGGAAGTTGATGATGATGTCCATAGAAGTCCTTTGTGTATAAACGACGCGGCGGGGAGGAAGCAGAAATATCTTGAAGAATCCCCTGCCTAAAGAGTAAGGTAAAAACTTATACAATACATAAACAATATCTAAATTCTCTAAAATTTTTTGCCTTGCATAGTCTTCAGAGTATTTGCACTTTCAAATATAACATGACAGCGGGTAGGGGTCAACGAAAACGTGAATCTGCCGGGCAAAAAGGCGGTGAGAAGAGGGAGAATTCTTCCCTGCAGCCGAGTATTCATTTTATTCAAAGGCGGTTTTTTCACTCTCCTATTTTCACTCTCCTATATATAATGAAATATTATATATGCAGTCATATACAGAATAATCAGTATTTTTATTGACAGGAATGTATAAAGTTGATAGAATATGCATTAAGTTATGTATGGAAAAGGATATTCCAGCCGGATGGGGTGGAGAAATACACCGGACGGAGAGCTTTTCTGTATCTGCAATGAATTTTCATGCAGATTCCTTTTATTCATTTGTAAGTTGTCATTTGTGGAGATGAAACATATGCTGGGCAAAAAGTTAAAAATTCTGTTGGCTGTCGGAGCTGCTTCCGCAGTTATGCTTGCTGCAGGATGCGGCGGCGGAGATTCCAAATCGAGTTCTGCTTCAGGAAAAGGCGGCATTCCTGCTGTTATCCGTGTCGGCTCTGAAACAACATTCCCTCCGTTCGAATTTACAGAGGATGATAAATATGTAGGCTTCGATCTTGATCTGGCTGACGCCATCATTAAACAGATGGGCAGCAAGATGGAATTCAAGAGCATGGGCTTTGATGCACTGATTCCGGCTGTCCAGTCCGGACAGATCGACATGATCGCTGCCGGCCTTGATGCTACACCGGAAAGAGCTAAGCAGGTCGCTTTTTCTGACGTATACTTCAAGGATAACGGCTACTGCATCGTTGTAAGAAAAGACAATACCACGATCAACGACTGGGCTGATCTTGCAGGAAAGAATGTAGGCGCTCAGGTAGGCACCTACCAGGTCAAACTGGCTCAGGAAGCCAAGGCTGCTGAAGTCAAGCAGCTCGATTCCAATTCCCAGGCATGGATGGAACTGCAGGCTAATACGCTTGACGCTGTCGTCATCGATCAGCCGGTTGCCATGTACTACCTGAAACAGGGCGCAGGCAAGGACCTGAAGAATGTTGGAACACAGAAAGACGGTTCCGGAATGGTATTCGCATTCAAGAAAGACAACAAGCAGCTTCAGGAAGGCGTCAACAAAGCGCTGAAGGAACTGAAAGCAAACGGCACATACGACAAGATTTATGAAAAATGGTTCGGAAAGCCGGCTTCTAAATAATTACAAAGATAATGATGAAAAGAGGGCAGGAACACCTGCTCTTTTTTCTTTGCATACAGTTTAGGGACGCTGTTCATCTTTTCTTTAAGCATTGTTTAAGTCTTGCCTATATACATGCTGGATGACGATGGTATAATAAGAACAGTGGTGAATGATCACCGCCGGGTATATTCCAGAGAAAGGAGATGCTGCATTGAAGTCCAAAATTTTGGCCGCTTTAGCAGGTATCCTTGTTCTTGCAGGAGGTTATACCGTCTGGGCAGAGACCTATGGTCCTTATTGCTACGGACCTGGCGCTTACAGTTCAGAGGTGCAGTCTTCTCAGGATCAGAGTCAGTACCCCTGCGGTCCTTACGGCCCTAACGGGAACGGCAGAAGAAATTTCTGCGGCGGTCCCTATTACAACAGAGGATAAATAATCATCCGCGCTCTATGGAGGCGGATGGCCGGTGTCCTTCGGCAGGACAAGCGGTACAAATATGTCTGGGAAACAGACAAAGTCGGAATGATTGGCTGTGACAGCTTTCGGCAAGCGGCGTGCCTGCGGGCCCCGCGTGCCAGATGCGGTCAGGGGAGGAAGCAATTCTTCTTCCCGTGAACGGAAATTGAAAACTGCAAGCAGACGCTCTCCATGTATAGGGCGCGGGTTTGCGGTTTTATTTTGCCTTTTTGGGGATGGTATCCCCTTGTGATATACTATATGTAGTATGCGTTTTTTGGATTTGTTCTTGTTAAATCCATATATAAGGAAGAAAAAGCAGAAAAAGCCCGAAATCAGGAACAAGAGAGCTGGAAAACAAATCGAAAAAATTTCATATATTTACAGCTACACGTAAATAATATAAAATGGAATAAGATTTTGATTGTATACATTCTCTGACGTATACAGATTACAATATATGAGGTGATAGAATGACCGAATTACTCCGCGTGGAAAATCTTCACGTTTCAGTAGGCAAGAAAGAACTCCTTCATGGAATCAACCTGACTGTAAACAAGGGAGAAGTCCATGTGATTATGGGCATCAACGGCGCCGGCAAGTCGACGCTCCTTCATGCCATCATGGGGAACCCTGTTTATACAATTACTGAAGGCCGCATTTTCTTTGAAGGACAGGATATTACAGAACTGTCTGTCGATAAGAGAGCCAAGCTCGGCATTTTCCTTTCTTTCCAGAATCCGATTTCCGTTGCCGGCATTACGACTGAAAACTTCATTCGTACAGCCAAGACGACGATTTCCGGAAAGCAGCAGAGACTCTTCCCTTTCAAGCGTCTCATGAAATCCAGAATGGAAGATCTGGCTATGGATCCGTCCTATGCAGAACGTTACCTGAATGACGGCTTCTCCGGCGGCGAAAGAAAGAAGAGTGAAATTCTTCAGATGCGCATCCTGGATCCGAAGCTGGCTATGCTTGATGAAACAGACTCCGGTCTGGACGTCGATGCTGTCCGCATCGTTTCCCGCAACATTTCCGAATACCACAATGAAAATAATTCACTTCTGATCATTACCCATCTGAACCAGATCCTGAAGTTCATCACACCGGAATTTGTCCACGTCCTCATCGACGGCAAGATCGTCAAGGAAGGCGGTCTGGAACTGGTGGACGAAATCGAGACCAATGGCTTTGACGCATACCGCAGCGAGGTGTGATCATGGCTGAAGAAAAGAAGAAGAGCCAGGTCGATGACATCAATCGAAGCATCTACGACATCAAGGACAAGGTGGAGTACTCCTACAAGGCTGACAACGGTCTGACTGAAGAAGTCATCCGTGAAATTTCTGCCAAGAAGGAAGAACCGGAATGGATGCTTGAAAAGCGCCTGCAGGCTCTTGAAATATACAATCATATGGACTTCCCGGAATGGGCTCCGGATATCTCCGAGCTCGATATGGATCATATCGACACCTACATCCGCCCGAAGACGGATATGAAGGCGAAATGGGAAGACCTGCCGCAGAATATCAGGGACACATTCGATCGTCTCGGCATTCCTGAAGCAGAAAAGAAATCTCTTGCCGGCGTCGGAGCGCAGTATGACTCTGAAGTCGTTTATCATAATATCCAGAAGGAACTGGAAGAACAGGGCGTCATTTACGTTGACTTCGAAACCGCTGTCAAGGAATACCCTGATCTGATCAAACCGTATTTCGGAAAGCTCATCACTCCGAATTACCATAAATTTGCTGCACTGCACTATGCTGTGTGGTCCGGCGGCTCTTTCGTTTACGTTCCAAAGGGCGTTCACGTACGCATGCCGCTGCAGAGTTATTTCCGCCTCAATGCGCCTGGTGCGGGACAGTTCGAACATACTCTGATCATCATTGAAGAAGGCGCTGACTGCCATTTCATCGAAGGCTGCTCGGCTCCAAGATACAACGTGGCAAACCTTCATGCCGGAGCCGTCGAGCTCTACGTCAAGAAGGGGGCAACGCTGCGCTACAGCACGATTGAAAACTGGTCGAAGAACATGTACAACCTGAATACCAAGAAGTCCATCATTGAAGAAGACGGACACATGATCTGGGTATCCGGTTCCTTCGGCTCCCATACATCCTGCCTCTATCCGGATACCATCCTCAAGGGCGATCATTCCACCTGTGATTTCACAGGCATCACGTTTGCCGGCAAGGGTCAGTTCCTCGATACTGGTTCCAAGGTGGAAGCACTTGGAAAAGGCACTTCCATCAATATCAACTCCAAATCCATTTCCAAAGCAGGCGGCACTGCAATTTACCGCGGCGTCGTTTACATCGGACCGGAAGCAAAGGGAACAAAGGGCACTATCAGCTGTGAATCCCTGATGCTGGATAATGAATCCAGATCCGACACGATCCCGGACATCATCATTGAAAATGATGACATCGATCTTGGCCATGAAGCTAAGATCGGCCGTATCCCGGATGATGATATTTACTACCTCATGAGCCGCGGCCTTTCTGAAGAAGACGCGAAAGCCATGCTCGTCCGCGGATTTGCCGAACCGATTTCAAAGGAACTTCCTTTGGAATATGCTGTAGAAATGAACCGCCTCATCGATCTTGAATTCGAAGGCGCTATAGGATAAGGAGGACCATATGGAAGAAATCAGGGTCAACCGACTGCCGCTTCTTACGTACCGGTACCTTCATACCAACGATACCCCGATGCAGTTCGAGGCGCCCGAGAAATCAGGCGAACCGGTCTTCTCCGATATAATATATGTCAAAGAAGGGGGAGAGCTTCCGGAAGACTTCAACGGGGCATCCAAAGAAACCGTAAAAGCGGCCGCAGACGGCAGACGTTACACCATCACCGTTCCGGCTCATGCTGAAACATCACTCACGATTACGCTCAAGGCAGATGAAGCTCATCCTGACTTTGCAGGCCAGTTCGTATTCTATCTCGGCGAGGAAGCCAAGCTTTCCCTCGTATGGAGAATCGAAGGCGAAGCACCGTCCGATACCTGCCTCATTGCTGCGTATTATGATCTGAAGGAAGGCGCAAACCTCAGCGTTTCCCGTATGGAAAAAGGCCTGACGCATGCGACTATCTATGACCAGAGACATACACACCTTGCCAGAAAGGCAAAGGCCGTATTCCTGGCTGCCGAACTTGGCGGACAGAATGTCATCGTCCACAGCTACGGCAAACTGGAGGGCGACAAGTCCACGATGCAGGAAAAGGCTGTTTATGCAGCAAGAGGCGACCAGCACCTCGACTTCTTCTGCCACATCGACCATATCGGCAAAAAGACGAATGCCAAGATCGATATCAAGGGCGCACTGGCCGATACAGCCAAGAAGATTTTCAGAGGCACATTGAATTTCAAGAAGGGATGCAGCGGATCTGTCGGCGATGAAGGCGACTATGCCATCCAGCTCGATCCCCATACCAAGAATATTTCCCTGCCGCTTCTGCTCTGCACCGAAGACGACGTTGTGGGGAATCACGCATCCAGCGCAGGACAGCTCGATGCCAATACGATTTACTTCCTCATGACACGCGGCTTCTCGCTTGAAGAGGCAAGAAGAATCGTTGTGGAAGCGCTGATCCGTCCGATCATCGACAGCATGGACAGCTCGCTGCATGATGAAGTGATTGAAGAAGTCAGAAGGAAACTGGATTCCAAGGAGATAAAATGAACTTAGACTTAATCAGAAAAGATTTCCCGATACTGGAAACCCAGGTCAACGGTCATCAGATCGTATACTTTGACAACGGTGCGACCACTCAGAGGCCGCTTCCTGTCGTCAATGCTGTTGTGGACTATGTCACTCACCAGAATGGCAATCCGCACAGAGGCGCGCATATTTTCGCTATCTCTGCATCAGAAGCTTACGACACTTCCAAAGAGGTCGTCCGTGACTTCATCCATGCAAGAAGCGAAAAAGAAATCATTTATACCAGAAACACGACAGAATCCCTGAATCTCGTATCCCGCTCCTATGGCGAGACACACCTGAAGAAGGGCGACCATATCCTCATCACGATTGCGGAACATCATTCCAACCTCGTCACCTGGCAGAGAGCTGCCGAGAAGACAGGCGCTGTCCTTGACTATATCTACATTGACAAGGAAACCGGCCATTTCCCGGAAGAAGAACTCAAGAAGATCGATGATCCGAGAGTGAAGATTCTGGCATTTGCCCAGGTATCCAATGTGCTCGGTGTTGAATTCGATCCGAAGCCGCTGATAAAGAGAGCGCATGCGCATGGCGCAGTCGTCGTCCTTGACGGCGCGCAGTCCACACCGCACAAGCAGATCGACGTGCAGGATCTTGACTGTGATTTCTTCGCTTTCTCCGGACACAAGATGTGCTCCATGGGCGGCATCGGCGTTCTCTATGCCAAGGAAGAACTCCTTGATGAAATGGAACCGTTCCTCATGGGCGGAGACATGATTGAAACCGTAGAAGAACAGACGACGACCTTTGCAGAACTTCCGGCCAAGTTTGAAGCAGGCACGCAGTACGTCGAAGGCGCTGTCGGACTCGTCGCAGCCATCAAGTACATTCAGGCAATCGGATATGATGATATCCGCGCACAGGAAAGAAAGCTCGTCACCAGATGTCTGGAAGGCATGAAGAAACTGCCGTTCATCCAGATCATAGGACCGAAGAACCCGGAAGAAAAAGAAGGCCTCATCGCTTTCGAAGTCGAAGGTGTTCATCCGCATGATGTAGCACAGATCATGTCTGCAGAAGGCATCTGCATCCGCACCGGGCATCACTGCGCAGAACCGCTGCATCATTACCTTGGTGTCAATGCATCCTGCCGCGCAAGCTTCTATTTCTACAACACGGAAGAAGAAGTCGACTACTTCCTCGATAAACTGAAGGACGTGCGTAAAGTCATGGGGTATGATGACTGATGGAACTGAAACAGCTGTATACAGATCTGATTCTGGAATACAATAAAGACAAGACAAACAAACGCAAGATCGAAAATCCGACCGTGCATGAACATGGACATAATCCAAGCTGCGGCGATGATATCGATATCGAAGTGAAAATCGAAGACGGCGTGATCAAGGATCTCGCCTATACAGGTACAGGCTGCGCCATCAGCCAGGCTTCCACAGCCATGATGGCAGAACTTCTTCAGGGAAGAACCGTTGAAGAAGGAATCCGCCTCTGCCGCCTTTTCCTCGATATGATCCGCGGCAAGGTGACTGATGATGAAAGCCTCGAAGAACTCGAAGCAGCCATCACACTGAAGGATATTTCTAAAATGCCTGTCAGAGTCAAGTGTGCAACTCTCGGGTGGCATACACTGGAAATGGCGCTCACACGCATTGAAAAACAGCTCTCCGAGCAGAAATAAGCATACTAAAAGCCCGCTCTCCCAAATGGAGGCGGGCTTTTTTCACTGCATTGCGAGCCGTGACTTTGCGGCGGCAAAGGAGCCTGAATCATGCCGCAGGTGCGCTGATTACAGGAAGCTGTGATTATCAGGAAGCATGAACTCACGGATCTTATTGAAAATGCCATTGTAGGCCATGGAAAGAGGGATAAGTGTGAGCATGACAAGCTTAGTCACCAGCATGGCGATCGAAGACGCAACCCCAATACGGATCGGAAGGAACAGACCAGGCGGCACAAAGAACGCAAGCGCGAAACCGGTCATGACAGCCCATAAGACAAGGATTCGTTTCTCGTGACGGAATCCTGCCAGAAACAGAAGAGCAAAAATCAGACCAGTAATTCCGGCCAGCGTAGAGTGGCCGAGGAATAAAAGAACGAGACTCAATACGGCGATAAGAGGCATGGCGAGCGCTCCTTTCCACGGAAAACAGTTGGGTGTTCTTATTTATTCTTCACAGGAAGGAATCACCTTCCGAGGCGGCATTGTTCCTCTCCGGCCGCGGACCGGAAAGGAAACGGGGCAAGGGAAGCGGAAGGGTGTTCTATAGAATACCTCCTTTCATGGAAGATCTATTTCATCCGCTGCAGATGAATCCATCCGTATCAATCCATCGAGCGGCTGATTATGATTTAAACACATCTTTCTATACTTTAATTATATCATAACAGGCATGAGATTGTGTTCAATAACTCGATTTAAAGTTAAGAATTCAAAGAGAATTTTATTTAAATTTTCATAGAAAATAAATGAACGTCAGTCAATTATTAATGAACCGAAGTCAATTATTAGATAAAAATAATATTTTTTAGATGATGTGAATAAAATGATATAAAAATAAGTTTAATATTTAAAATAAATAAATTTATGATGAGAACTAATAAGAGGCTGCTGAAATGAAGATGCTTTACCTGAGCGAATCATTATATAAAGAAAATCCCCTGCAGGTAAACAGATGCAGGGGTGATCAAATATTATATGGCATTTCCGTCGCTGTCGTAATGGAAGCCCCATTTCATGATTTCATAAAAAATGGGCTGAAGATCGTTTCCTTTTTCCGTGAGAGAGTACTCTACATGGGGCGGGATTTCATTGAATTGTTCCCTTTTGATGAGCCCGTCAGATTCCAGCTCGCGGAGAGCCTTCGTAAGGGATGCATTCGTGATTCCTTTGAGCATCCGTTTCAAAAGTCCGAATCTTGCCGTATCGTGGATACAGAGTTCATAAAGGATCTGGGCTTTCCACTTTCCCTGCAGCATCAGGAGGAGCGGCGTGACGGGACAGTGGCCGAGATCGGTCACGATTCCTTTTTTCACATTGACCAGGTATTCTTCGTATGTCATGTATTCCATAGAAATTCTCCTTTACGCGGCAGGCACATGCATTTTCTGTACTTGATTTAAATTTTGGATATAGTATATTTTTTATATAGTGAAATGTCAATTGCAGGGAAAATAAAGGATGGGAAATATGGAGAAACAGTATGAAAAAGCAGCGAATGCGCCATCAAGCATAGAGGTCAGAGGCGCCCGCGTCCATAACCTTAAAAATATCGACGTGGATATTCCCTTGGGAACGATTACGGGCATTGCAGGGGTTTCCGGTTCGGGCAAGTCATCTTTGGCGCTCGGCGTCCTCTATGCGGAAGGATCGGGAAGGTACCTGGAGGCGCTTTCCACTTATACGAGGAGACGCATGACGCAGGCAGCAAGAGCAGATGTGGATGAAGTGCTCTACATTCCGGCTGCTCTTGCGCTTCATCAGAGACCGGCGGTGCCGGGAATCCGCTCTACCTTTGGTACGGGAACGGAGCTTCTGAACGGGCTCCGCCTCATGTATTCAAGGCTGGCCAGCCACGAATGTCCCAACGGGCATTATGTCCTGCCTTCTTTGAATGTGGCAGCAGGGAAGGAACTTACCTGTCCCGTCTGCGGCGTTCATTTCCATGCGCCTTCAGCCGAAGAGCTTTCCTTTAACAGCCAGGGTGCCTGCCGCACATGCGGAGGTACGGGCATGGTGCACATGGTCGACCGCGCGTCTCTCATACCCGATGAAAATCTTTCCATTGACGACGGCGCCGTTGCTCCCTGGAAAACACTGATGTGGTCTCTTATGACAGACGTCTGCCGCGCAATGGGCGTCAGGACAGATATCCCGTTCAAGGACCTCACGGATGAAGAAAAGGAAATCGTCTATGATGGGCCGGCTGTCAAAAAGCATATCTTCTACAGGCCGAAGAACGGTTCCAATGAAGCAGGCGAACTCGACTTCACGTATTACAGTGCCGTCCATACCGTGGAAAATGCGCTGGCCAAAGTCAAGGATGACAAGGGCATGAAGCGCGTCAGCCGTTTCCTGAAAGAGGAAACATGTCCTGACTGCCAAGGGAGCCGGTTTTCAGAGACTGCCAGAAAGCCGAATCTTCGCGGGATTTCAATCGATGAAGCATGCCGCATGACCCTTGGTGAAATCACAGAATGGGTGAAGGGCGTTCCGGAGTCTCTTTCGGAAGAAATGCGTCCGATGGCTGAAAGCATCTGCGGATCATTTCTGAGGACAGCAAAAGGGCTGATGGATCTTGGCCTGTCCTATCTTTCGCTGGACAGGGCAGGAAGCACGCTCTCTACCGGCGAAAGGCAGAGAATGCAGCTGGCAAGAGCGGTCCGGAACAGGACGACCGGCGTCCTTTATGTCTTGGATGAACCGTCGATAGGACTTCATCCTTCGAATATCGAGGGGCTTTGCGGCGTCATGAAAGATCTCGTCAGCGACGGGAACTCCGTCGTCCTTGTCGATCATGACACGCAGATCCTGAAAGAAGCATCCTGGATTGTTGAAATGGGGCCTGATGCGGGAAGTGATGGAGGAAATGTCATTGCAGAGGGGACTGTCGAAGAAATCGGCAAAAATCCAAAGTCGAAAATAGGCCGTTTCCTTTCCGGAAATTATCCGCGCCGCGTATTTCCTGTTATTCCCAAGGAAGAAATCTTCAGCGAAGGATGCATCCGGATGAAAACGGGGCCGATCCATACAGTAAAGCCGCTTGACGCAGAAATCCCTAAGGGAAGGCTCACGGTCGTGACAGGTGTATCCGGCTCTGGAAAGACGACCATGGTGCTTGAAAGTCTTATCCCGGGACTTTTGGCAGCGCTTGCAGGCGAAAAACTCCCCGGCCATGTGCTTTCTATCGATCCTTCCGGCATAAAGAATGTCAAACTTATCGATTCTACGCCGATTGGCATCAATGTACGATCGACGGTTGCGACTTATGCGAATGTCCATGATGAGCTGAGAAAAATCTACGCCAGGAGCGAAGGTGCCAGGGAAAAGGGATTCAAAGCAGGAGATTTCTCTTACAATACGGGAAAACTCAGATGTCCAGTCTGTGACGGGACAGGCGTCATCAGCCTGGATGTACAGTTCCTGCCGGATGTGGAGATTCCCTGCCCGTCCTGCCATGGCTCGCGCTATGGGAAGGACGCAGAAGGCATCCGTCTTGTGAATAAAAAGGGAGAAGCAAGATCCCTTCCTGAACTGATGGACATGGATGTGAATCATGCGCTCGGATTCTGCCAGGACATGAAACTCGTCAAAAGAAGACTCGAGGTTTTGAGGGAACTGGGCCTCGGGTACCTGACACTGGGAGAAGAAACGCCGGGACTTTCCGGTGGGGAAGCGCAGAGGCTCAAGCTGGCAAGCGAAATGGGGCGCGCCCAGGAAGATACGATTTTCATTTTTGATGAACCGACCATCGGCCTCCATCCGCTCGATGTAAGGACACTCCTTTCTGTATTCCGCGCACTTGTCGACCACGGCGCGACGCTCATTGTCATCGAGCATGATCTTGACGTCATACGGAATGCCGATTACATCATCGACATGGGCCCGGGCGGCGGAGAAGAGGGCGGACGCATCATTGCCTGCGGTTCGCCGGAAGAAATTGCAGATTCCCCCAAGAGCATCACAGGGAAATACCTTCGCCCGCTGAAATAAATGCACGAAAAAAGGAGCCGCAGAATGACTGCCCATTCTGCGGCTCG
>NZ_FR896447.1:40744-68144 GCF_000435155.1 Dialister sp. CAG:357
GCGGCTCGCTTTATATTCATTATTTAAAGTCCTGATTTTGAAAACTGCCTTTCGCGGATGCGCTTTTCTTTCCAGACTTCCATGCTGATGTCCATGGATGCGATTTTCAGTGTCAGCTTCGATAAGCCGTCAGCATTTTCCTCGCTGATGATTTCGGCGGTCACGTCATCATTGACCCAGAAAGGGTGGTGCTTTTCAGACAGACCGGGGCTGACGCCAAGGCCCTTTGTCAAAGCGTGGATGAGGTAGTCTCTGGCGGGGCGGTAAATCATCCAGTGCTCGGGAATCGTTGTAAAGGAAATGATCCAGAGCTTTTCGTTATGAAAGGTCAGTTCCATATTCCTGTCGATATCAAGGGAAAGGATATGAAGGGGAAAAGTGCCGTAATAGACAGCTTTTACGATTTCACTGTCTGTCATGCCGTCGTGGATCCATTCTGCTTTTGGCGCTGTTTCAATGGAGGAATCCATGCGGTCGATGGATTCTTCGAGACGCAGTTTTCCAAAAGAACGTGATGCGTCAGAAGGCAGGTGCAGCAAACGGGCAACATATTGATGCAGACGGTTCATAAATCACACTCCTTGAAGGAAGGAAAAAGCAGGAACAGATAGAAATTCTATTTTGATTTATATCTAAGTTTATCATTGGGCAGGAAAACCTGCTATCTCACAAAATTTTTATAACTATCGATAAGATAACAGTAAAACAGATAATCCTGCTTGTCATGCAGCGCCTGATGACAGATAATAGTAAGTAATACAGGACACTGGAGGAGAGCAGCTCATGAATAATTACCTTGGCGATATTATTTCCATTTTCATATGCCTTTGGTTTATCAAGACATATCTTCTGCATTACAGGATGACAAAAGAAGAAGCTTTCATTGTCAGGGAGGCGCCGAAGGTCTTCCTCTATCCTTTGACGATCCTTGTCTGCATCATGCTGATTCTCGTACCGCTTTCGGAAAGAGGGCTTGTTCCCGGCGTTGTGCCTGATTCCATCCTGAAATATACCCTCGTTTCCTTCATGCTCTGGATCACGCTGGTCCTTTATACGAAATGGAACTGGGGCGTGCATGTGACCGACAGAAAGGTCAGGAGCAGAAACAACATGCAGATGCTGCTTCTCCTGATTCTTCTCTTCCTTCTGGCAACAATTCTGTAAACGAAAAAACCGCTTTGAAAGCAATAAATGCTTCAAAGCGGTTTTATTGTGAATTTATTCAAAGAATTTCAGGTTATCGTACGTTGGGGAAACGATCCAGTTTCCTTTTGTATCGATAAGGCCCCACTTGCCATCGACTTTGACACCGGCCCTGTCATTCATGAAGGACGTCATCTGGCTGATCTTCTTTGGGAAAACGATGACGTCGCTGCCATCATAGCTGATGACCTTCCATGCATCATCCTTCACCGGAATCAGGCCGCAGGAAGCAGTGCCCGTTTCGCGGTAGAGGGGAGCGGAAATGACTTTCCCATCCTTATCAAGGATGCCGTATTTCCCGTCCTGCTTATAGGAAAGGATCGAGCTTCCCAGGTACTTGATCTCATCGTAAGAGAAGGGAACGAGCTCTTTGCCGTCGTCCATGGAAAGGACGCCCCAGTCTCCCTTGTCATTCCTGCAGATGAGGATGCCTGCTTCATCGACGGGGATGACTGCTTTGTAAGCGATGTGGGCAATGAATGTGCCGCTCCTGTTTTCCCAGCCGTAGCGGTCATTATTGAAAACAAGGATGCCGCGGCTCGATGCCGGGAAGACGCGAGCATTCGACGTGCTTGCAATGACCTTGCCGGTATTATCGATGTAACCGCGTTTGACAAGGACGGTTGGAACCGTTCCGTATTCATAGCCCCACGGATCCCAGAGCGGGAAACCGATGCCAAAACCCCATCCGCTGTGATAGCGGTGGTGATGGTGGGGACGCAGCCAGTGGCCCCAGCCCCAGCCGATTCCGATCGAGACAGGATAGCGGCGTACGACGCCTTCTTCCCTGACCTCGCCCTTCCTGACTTCTGCCAGACCATCTTCGAAGGGGAAGAGCATGTCATAATCAGCCATGAAAGCAATCGTCCCGTCCGGCTTGATATAAGCGCCGCCGTCGATTGTCTTGACACCTGCCAGGCCTTCAGAAAATTCTGTCATGACGCGCTTGAACTGCGGCTTTACAGCAACCGTTCCCTCGTCATTGATAAAGCCCCAGAGGCCTTCCTTATTCTTGACGGCTGTCAGGTGTTCGGAAAAAACAGGTACAGCTTCTTCATAAGAGAAGGGTACGACAGGTGTATTTTCCTTATTGATGAAACCCCAGAGATTTTCCTTATTCTTGACTGCCAGAAGACCGCTGCTGAAGGATGGCCCTGAATCCTTATAAGAAGGCTCGATGACAACGGCGCCGGTCTGATTGATGACGCCCCATTTCCCGTCCATCTTTACAGGCGCAAGCCCCTCAGCAAACCAGCGCGCTTCCTGGTAGAGAGGCGCAATTTCCTTTCCGTCATAGAAAAGGTAGCCGTACTTGCCATCCAGCTTGACAATGGCAGAGCCGCCCTGGAAATCAGAGACCTGATCATACATGTGATCGGAGATGACAGTGCCGTCTTCCCGATAGAAGCGTATCTTGCTGTCGGGAAGCTTGACCGCAAGCGCATTGTCCTTCCAGACAGAACGGCTTTCATAGGAAACAGGGACGATGACTTTGCCTTCCCTGTTGTAGAAGCCGCGAAGCTTGCCCTTTGATACCTCGATCAGGTTGTCACGGCCCGCCTGGCTCGCAAGGTCAGCTTCCTGGTCTTCAGAATCAGAAAGGGAAACTGCTTCCTTGTCATAAGAAAGGGGAATGACGACCTTGCCCGACGCGTCAAGCGCGCCCCACTTGCCATCCTTTTCAACGCCCGCTGCAAAGGGGACAGGGGAAAGAGCTTCAGAAGGCTGAGGGGTTTCAGCTGCATAGACATTTGCCGAAAGCGTAAGAGCGGCCGCCGCAAGAATGGCTGCCAGTTGATGATGGAACATAGAATCACCTCACAGAATAAATCTGGGAAAGCTTTCTTTTCCAGTGTTAGTTTCATTTGCCTTTATTTTAGCATATTTCGATATAAGCTTTAAAAAGAAAATATAATTGGTGTATTATAAGCAAAAGATTAATTTAATATTACAGAATAATTGACATCATTCTAATAACGGGGCATAATTTGATAAGTATAGCATGAATTCCAATGTTCGTTTTGATCATAAAAAGAAGCTGTTCTTTGAGAGGTATTATGAAAAAGTTTTTCCTGATTTTCTTCTGCTGCTTTCTTTCGATGGCCATGCTTACCGGCTGCATGGTTGAGAAAAGTTCGACTGGGCGCGTGTTGACTGATGATGCGGGAAGGGAAGTAAGGATCCCTGAAAAGCCGTCGCATATCATTTCCCTGACGTATGGCACTGATGAAGTCCTTCTTGGGCTTGTAAGTACGAAGCGGATCAGTGCGCTTTCTAAATATGCAGGGGATGAAGGAATCACTTTTGTGACGAAGAAGGAAAAGGAAGCGGTGGGGCGCACGATGGATCTCAATCCGGAAGCCGTCATGGCGCTTAAGCCGGATCTGGTCCTCGTTTCTAAGGGAACGCCTGCCAATTTCGTCCAGACACTTTCTGCATCCGGCGTGCCTGTGTTTGTCTCAATCATTCCAAAGAACTGGGATGATATGGAGGTAAGGATTAAGGGGATTGCAAAGGCGGTCGATGAAGAGGACAAGGGAAATCAGATGATAGAGGATATGAGGGAAAAGCGGGATGCTTTGGAAAAGAAGCTTTCCGCAATTTCGCCAGACCAGGAAAGGAAAGCGCTCGGACTTTCCTTCAGGGGCATCCTTGGAAAGAAGGGGACTTTGTTTGCGGAAGTCCTTGAAATGGCACATGTGAAGGATGGCGCCGCCATCTATGATATCCGCGAGATTCCAAGGGGAAGCAGCACCTTTATTTCCATGGAAGTGCTGCCGGCCATCGATCCGGATGTGATTCTTCTGCCGGTCTGGCAGTCCGGCATGCACATGAGTGAAAGCGAGTTTGCTCATGAGATCCTGTCGAATCCTGCTTTCCAGGATGTGAAGGCAGTGAAGAACCATAGGATGGTGCCATTCCCTGAGAGGTACAAGTTTGTCATGTCGCAGCACATCACCGATGCCGTGGAGGCAAGCGCAAAGGCCGTTTATCCTGAACTCTTTGATGATCCGGATAGTATGACGGTCAATGGGAATTGAATACTTGCATAACTGCTTTACATTTACCCCTGCATTTGTTATTATGTTTCCATAACTACGGCGATGAAGAAAAGGAGTACGCACAGTCAGCGATCCGGTGACAGTGAGAGACCGGTATGGTGCGGAAGGCGTTTCGGAGCTGCTGCCTGAACAGAGTAGGGCTGCTATCAATTAAGGCGGGCCAATGGCCAATGAGGGTGGAACCGCGGGTTAATGATCCCTGTAACTCGTCCCTGTAACTATATTGTTACAGGGATTTTTTATTGTTTTTCAGATTGTTTTCAGGAGGAAATATGACATTTCAGCAGATTATTCTGGCACTCCAGCGTTTCTGGTCAAAACAGGGATGCATACTGGGAGAGCCATATGACGTGGAAAAGGGCGCAGGCACGATGAACCCTGCGACATTCCTTCGCACCATCGGACCGGAACCATGGAACGTAGCATACGTTGAACCGTCCCGCCGCCCGGATGACGGAAGATACGGCGACAACCCGAACCGTCTGTACCAGCATCATCAGTTCCAGGTGATTATGAAACCGTCCCCGAACAATATCCAGGAGACCTATCTCGAATCCTTGAAGGAACTCGGCATCGATCCGGAAGAACATGATATCCGCTTCGTAGAAGACAACTGGGAATCCCCGACGCTCGGCGCATGGGGCATCGGCTGGGAAGTATGGCTCGACGGCATGGAAATCACCCAGTTCACCTATTTCCAGCAGGTCGGCGGCATTGATGAACATCCGGTAGCCGTTGAAATCACATACGGTCTCGAACGTATTGCCATGTACATTCAGGAAAAGGACAATGTCTATGATCTGGAATGGACTGACGGCGTTACCTACGGCGACGTATGGCATGAAAACGAATATGAACAGTCCGTTTATAGCTATGAGCTTTCTGACCATGATATGCTCTTCAAGCTGTTTGACATGTATGAAAAAGAAGCAACCCGCGTAGTCAAGAAGGGCTTCGTCCTTCCAGCTTACGATTATGTACTGAAATGTTCCCATGCATTCAACCTTCTGGATGCTGCCGGCGCTATTTCCCTTTCTGAAAGAACGGAATATATCGCACGCGTCAGAAACATGGCAAGAATGTGCGCCAAGGAATGGCTGAAGAAGCGCAAGGAACTGGGATTCCCCATGCTGAAGGGAGGCGAGGGAAATGAGTAAGAATCTGCTTTTGGAAATCGGCACGGAAGAAATGCCGGCTAATATTATGTCCGGAGTCGTTGATCAGCTCCGCGTTCTGGCGGAAAATGCCTTCGGAGAAAATCGCATTTCCCTTAAGGAAATCACCGTTTACGCAACACCGAGAAGACTCGCAGTCCTCGTCAAGGAAGCTGCTGACCGCCAGCCTGATGAAGAAGTCAAGAAGCGCGGCCCGTCCATCAAGGCTGCTTTTGATGAAGACGGCAATCCGACCAGAGCGGCACAGGGCTTTGCAAGAGGACAGCATATCGATCCTTCCGAGCTTATCAGGGAAGGCGAATATACATGGGCTCATGTCGTCAATGAAGGCAAAAAGATCGAAGACATCCTTCCTTCTCTTTTCACGTCCCTCATTACAGGACTGAACTTCACAAGAAGCATGCGCTGGGCTGATGAGGAAGCCCGTTTCATCCGTCCGATCCGCTGGATCGTCGCTCTCTGCGGCAGCGAAGTCGTTCCGATGGAATTTGCTCATGTCAAGAGCGGCAGAATCAGCCGCGGACATCGTTTTCTCTGCAAGGAAGATGTCACGATTGAAAGCCCGGAAACCTACAAGGAAACCATGCGCAAGGCATCTGTCATTGTCGATCAGGATGAACGCCGCGACATGATCCGCAAGGGCCTTCTTGCCAAGGCGGAAGAACTGGGCGGCAATGTCTGGCACAATGCAGACCTTCTTGAAGAAATCAACTACCTCGTTGAATATCCGACACCTCTCTATGGCCGCATCGATGAAGAATTCCTGAAGCTTCCGGTACCGGCTGTCGTTACCCCGATGAGAGATCATCAGAGATACTATCCTGTCAGAAATGAAGACGGCTCCCTGATGCCGTACTTCCTTACCGTCAGAAACGGCGGCACAAAGGCAATCCATAACGTACAGATCGGCAATGAACGCGTTCTCCGCGCCCGCCTTGACGACGCTAAGTTTTTCTTTGAAAACGACAGGAAGAAGAGCCTGGAAGGCCACCGGGAAGACCTGACCCGCATCAACTATCAGGAAGGCATGGGCACCATGCTTGACAAGGCTGACCGCCTCCAGAAGCTGTCTGATTTCATCTGCGACGGATGGAACCTTTCCGCTGATGAAAAGGCTGATGCAGAAAGAGCAGCTTACCTTTCCAAATCCGACCTTGCTACCGGCATGGTTACCGAATTCACTGAACTGCAGGGCGAAATGGGCAAGGAATATGCTCTCCTCGACGGTGAAAAGAAGAACGTTGCACAGGCCATTTTCGAACAGTACATGCCAAGATTTGCCGGCGATATCCTCCCGCAGGAATCCATCGGCCGTGTTCTTTCCATGGCTGACAAGCTCGACAACCTCGCTGCTACATTCCTCCGCGGCCTCATTCCGACAGGCTCCCAGGATCCGTTTGCTTTGAGAAGACAGACCATCGGCGCTGTCAACATCCTGACTGACGGCGGCATCCACTGGGATATCAGGGAAGGCATCAGAAAAGCGCTCGAACTCCTCCCGGGTGAAAAGGAAGCCAAGGAAACAGCTCTGGGCCAGATCGAAGAATTCTTCCGCCAGAGAATCAAAGCCATCATGCTCGATGAAGGCATTGCTTACGATATCATTGACGCAGTCCTCGCAGGCCCGGTCGACGACATCGAAGCTCTCTTCCTGAAAGCAAGAGCCATGGCAGAAAGCCAGCTGAAGGATGAAACCGATCTCCGTCAGGCTGTCACAAGACTGGCAAACATCACCAAGGACAAGGAAGGCGGAGCAGTCGATCCGTCCCTCTTTGAAGTAGAATATGAAAAGAATTTGCAGGCAGCACTTGATGAAGTGAAAGCTGAAGTTCTTCCGCTCTACAAGGAATACCAGTACGGAAAAGCTCTCGCTTCTCTGAAGAAGCTGACAGCTCCGATCAATGATTACCTGGACAACGTCATGGTTATGGTCGATGATGAAAAGGTCAAGGCCAACCGTGTTTCCCAGCTGATCTCTGCACTGGATCTCTTCCGCGCATGGGGCGATTTCAGCAAGCTCGTCTGATAGGACATAAAGCATCAATAATAAAAAGAAGTCTCTTCTAGCCGGAGAGGCTCTTTTTTCATGCCGGGAAGGGGATAAATCAAAAGGATCTCTCTTTATGTTTACAAAATTCGATCTAAATGATAATGAATGGTCACAAAAACGCAACACATTATGAAATTTCTATATCGAAACACGCTTGACTATTTCGAAAATTTACGATACAATACATTCAGAGTTAGTTATTAACTAAATATATTTAGAAAAGTTTACATATGAGAGGAGAGTTTATTATGGCTTTTGAATTACCCGCTTTACCTTATGCTTATGACGCTCTTGAACCTGTGATCGATGCAGACACCATGCGTTTCCATCATGATAAACATCATGCAACCTACGTAGCAAACCTGAACAAGGCACTGGAAGCTCATCCGGAACTGTTTGAAAGATCAGTTGAATTCCTGATCGCTCATCTGAATCATCTGCCGGAAGACATCAAAGGCGCTGTCCGCAACAATGGCGGCGGAACATACAACCACACCCTGTTCTGGGAAATGATGGCTCCGGAAGGACAGACTGCATTTGCAGGCCCTGTTGCTGACAAGATCAAGGAAACCTTCGGTTCCTATGAAGAATTCAAGAAACAGTTTGCTGCTGCTGCCGCAGGCCGTTTCGGAAGCGGCTGGGCATGGCTCGTCGCTGACGGCGACAAGCTTGAAATTCTTTCCACTGCCAACCAGGATAACCCGCTGACAGAAGGGAAGAGACCGCTGCTCTGCCTGGACGTCTGGGAACATGCTTACTACCTGAAGTATCAGAACCGCCGCGTTGATTACATCAATGAATGGTTCCGCATCATCAACTGGGACTTTGTCAATGAACAGTACAAGAAGTCTCAGGAAGCAAGACACTGCGGCAAATAATCACGAAAATTAAGGATACCCTTAATGATAATCACCTCACAAAGACCCGCCCTTCTGGGCGGGTTTTTAAATGAGAGAAGAGCAGTAAATTAATTGTCAACTGTTAATGAAATCTAGTTGACATAAATAAACCAAGTGACTATAATAATTTAAGTAAATCACTACACGGAGGGGTTCTTATGGGAAATAATCATTCTGTACGCATGCAGGTCATGTGTGCTCTCTTTACAGCAGTCTGCGCCGTATTCTCGCAGCTGACAATACCGATCCAGCCGGTGCCGATCACTCTGGGCTCCTTTGCAGCCCTCATGGCAGGCGGATTCCTTGGCAAGCGCTACGGTTTCCTGAGTCTTGTCATCTACCTGCTTCTTGGCATGGCAGGTGTTCCTGTATTCTCCATGATGCGCGCAGGCGTTTCCGTCATTGCGGGACCATCCGGCGGATTCATCGTCGGCTTTGCAGTCATGGCATTCATCGTCGGCCTTGTCGGTGAAAAGCTCGGCTTCACGTTCAAGAACATGCTCCTTGGCACAGTACTTGGTACGGCAGCCTGCTATACGATGGGACTGGCATGGTTCATGTTCCTGACCGGAAACGGACTCTGGGCTTCCATGCTTCTCTGCATGTTCCCGTTCCTGCCGGGGGATATCACAAAGATCGTTTTGGCCTCTTACCTGATCAGCAGATACCGCAAGAGACTGATCGGAACCAACTGATTCATAAGACCGTTCCCCAGGGAACGGTTTTTTCATAGGAGGAAATATGAAAGATGCAGTAAAGGCCATCTGCCGCATATGGCGCCCGGAGTGGCAGGGGATGCTGATGGGCAGGCTGACATATAAAAAAAGAAATGGAGAAAATAAAGCGTATGAGGAAATCATCCGCGATGGGAAACTTCTCCGCGTGGCCGTCCGCGGCAGGAAAAGCGGGGAATTTCTTGAGCTCATCCTTTCAAAACCTTCTGCTCCCAAAGAAGGAGAGAAGCGGCCCGATGAAGCCGCCTTCTGGAAATCATTTTCAGCAGATGAAGTCAGAGCTTACAGCAAAGCGCTTGGCGACCATAATGAAATCCATTACACAGAGAAACCCGTCGTCAGCGGATTTCAGATTTTTGAATCCGTGATGGAAGAGTATCCCTCAGATGGCATGAAAATTTCGTTCCATCATCCCGTCTTCAGCGGAGAAGAAGTATACTTGATGGAGAAAGATCAGAAGATTGAAGGATACACGGATCAGTTGTGCTTTGTGGCGGTGAGATCATGAGAGACAGGAAGGTATATATATTAGGAGGACTCCGGTCGCATATCGGGATCCGGTATGGGATTTTCAAATCAGTAAGGCCCGAAGTGCTGGGCGGTCGTGTAGCCGCCGAGCTTTGCAGAAGGTACAGCGTCGTGCCGGACCTTTGCATTTGCGGGAATGCAGTGGGACCCGGAGGAAATATCGGAAGACTGCTTCTTTTGGAAAGCGGTTTCCCTGAAAGGGTGCCTGCTTTTACGCTTGATCTCCAGTGCGCTTCCGGTCTTGCCGCCATCGATATGGCCGCAGGCAGGATTGCGGCAGGGCAGTGCGATGTAGTCCTGGCAGGCGGCGCGGAAAGTGCATCCCTCCAGCCAAAAAGAATATATGCCGATCATGATGAAAGGGCAAAGCTCAGGAATCCGGAATTCACAGCGGCGCAGTTCATGCCGGGAGAATTCGGAGACGATGCCATGCTCCTTGGGGCAGAACGAGCTGCCAAAGCGGCAGGCATTACAAGGGAAGAAGCGGATGAAGCGGCGCTTAGAAGCCAGATGCTTGCAAAAGATGCATCCGAAAATGGAATATTCAGGGATGTCATCCTGCCCCTCTTTGGCAGTACAAGGGATGAAGCCATCCGTCCCAGAATGAGCAGGAAGCTTCTGGAAAGGGCGCCGCGCGTGACGGATTTCCAGGATGGGATACTGACGGCCGCCAACTCCTGCACAATGAATGACGGAGCCGCTTTCCTTCTTCTTGTTTCTGAAGCTTGGGCGGATGAACATGAAATCACGCCTGCCTTTGAAATCGCAGATACGAGGCTCATCGGCAGCGATCCCAAGGTGCCGCCTCTTGCGGCGGACGCGGCGGTATCGGAAATGCTTGAGGCCAATCAGCTCACTTACGAGGATATCGATGCTTTCGAGTATAACGAAGCATTTGCCGTCATCAGCGCGCATTTCATGAAGAAGCATCCTGAAGTGGCCGGGCGTCTCAATCAGGCAGGAAACGCTCTTGCCTACGGGCATCCTTATGGCGCATCCGGCGCTGAGATCATGATCCATCTGATGGAAATCCTCCGGGAGAAGGAAGGGCGTCTTGGCGCGGCTGCCATTCCTGCTGCCGGCGGTGTCGGTGAAGCCATCCTTGTAAAGCGCACGGAGGCGGAAGAATGAAATTATCCGATTATGTGATCCGCTGGGGGAAGGACAGGCCGGATCATGCTTTTCTTTCTCTTGACGGGAAAACGATCACTTATGGAGAAGCGGATGCTTTTACAAAAGGAAAAGGGGAATCTTTGCCTGAAGAAGTGCACGGGAAGGTCGTTGCACTCTACCTGACGGACCCGGCAAGCCAGGTGCTCTGGTTCCTTGCCGTGGAAAGAGCAGGAGCCGTTCCGCTCCTTGTCCATGAATATATCAAAGGGGAAAGACTCGAGGAACTCTTCGATGCGCGCCCGATTGATTTTTTCCTGACGGACAGCGAGACGGGCGGCGTTTCCGTTTCCAAAAGGGAAGACGGGCTTTTCTTTGGAAGAATCAAGGATACGGGCATCACAAGAAAAGAAGGCGTTGCTGTCCTGACTTCAGGAAGCAGCGGCCTTTCAAAGATCCTTTTCCGGCGTGTGGAAAGCTGGGCGGATTTCTTCCCTGTGCAGAACAAGGCCTTTGGTGTGGACGGAAATTCCATCCTGTATACGCAGGGATCCATGGCATTCACGGGAAACCTCAACATGCTCTTTTCCTTCATGGCCGAAGGCGCGGTGATTGCAGGGACGATGAAAGTCCTTCCGCGCACATGGATGAAGGAAATCATATCACTCCATGCAACGCATATTTACATGATTCCTTCCAAGCTGTATCCTCTTTCAAGAATGAACGGGTCGTCGGATTCTGTGAAATATATCCTGACCGGTTCCCAGCTCATGACCGAGCGGATCCTTACCGGCCTTAAAAAGCGCTTCCCGAAATCTGATACCGTCATGTACTATGGCGCATCAGAACTGAATTATGTTTCCTGCATACGGGGAAGCAAGATCCTTGAAATGCCTGACAGCGTGGGGAAACCCTTCCCCGGCGTTAATGTCACGATCAAGGACGGAGAAATCTTTGTAGAAAGTCCGTACAGGGTCGAGGATATTCCTCTTCCCTTTACCTGCCATGACCTGGGCTATTTTGACAAGGACGGATGGCTCCATTTCACAGGAAGAAGAGAAGATGTATATAATATCAAGGGAAACCACGTCAGCCGCCAGCGCGTCATTTCCCATATCCTCATGACTGAGGGCATCGATGAAGCGGAGCTTCTTGCCGTTCCATCAGAAAACGGGCTGCGCCTTATTGCCTTTGTCGCAGGGGATGATGTGCCGGATACCAGGACGATGATACGGAAACTTCATGAAAAGCTGGAAATCTGGGAAATCCCTCACCGCTTCATCCGCGTCAAATCCATTCCCAAAAGATCGACGGGAAAGACAGATAAAGATGCGCTTTTGAAAATCCTTGAAGAATCAAAAGAATAAAAGTAAAAGAAGCTCTGACAAAATGACTGCACATTTCGCCAGTGTTTTTTTATTGAAAGAATAGAACAACTATTCCCATATAAAAGTCCTTGTGCTATAATATGGAATAGAAAAAATGTTCTAGGAGGAAGAGATGGACATAGAAGACAGACTGGATATACTGGCAGACGCAGCGAAGTATGATGTGTCCTGCTCTTCAAGCGGCTCATCGCGGCCCAATCGGCCAGGCGGCCTGGGGAATGCCTATTACAGCGGCATCTGTCACAGCTGGACGGCGGACGGGCGCTGCATTTCACTGCTGAAGATCCTGATGACGAATTCCTGCATTTATGACTGTGAATACTGCGTGAACCGGAGGAGCAACGATACGCCGCGCGCCATGCTGACGCCCGAGGAAATCGTGCTTTTGACGATTGAGTTTTACCGCAGGAACTATATAGAGGGACTTTTCCTTTCATCCGGCATCGTGAAGTCGCCGGATTATACGACGGAGCTTTTGATCCGCACGGCAAAGCTTCTCCGCGAAAGGGAGCATTTCAATGGGTACATCCATATGAAAGGCATTCCCGGAACGGATCCGAAGCTTTTGAACGAGCTTGGCCGCTACGTGGACAGGGTGAGCGTCAATATAGAGCTTCCCTCGGAGAAGTCGCTCCATCTTCTGGCACCGCAGAAAACGAAGCAGGCCATCATGGCGCCGATGAAGTTTTTCCGTGACTCGATCAGGGAAAACAAGGAAGAAAGGAAGAAATTCAAGAGAGCGCCCTCCTTTGTGCCTGCTGGACAGACGACGCAGCTCATCGTGGGAGCCAGCGGGGAAAGCGACCGGCAGATTCTCCTTCTGACGCAGGGACTGTACCGCAAGGCATCTTTGAAGAGAGTCTACTATTCCGCGTACGTTCCCATAATGAAGGGGAAGAACCTGCCTGCAGTCAAAGCGCCGCCTCTCATGAGGGAGAACCGGCTCTATCAGGCAGACTGGCTGCTCCGCTTCTATCATTTTGATGCGGAAGAAATCCTGTCGCCGGAGGAGCCTGATTTCGATGAGGAACTCGATCCCAAGTGCTGCTGGGCGCTCCGCCACAGAGAGCTTTTCCCTGTCGAAGTGAACCGCGCGCCTTATGAAATGATACTGCGCGTGCCCGGAATCGGCGTTAGGAGCGCGCTTAGAATCATGCGCCTTCGCCACTATGGGACGCTCAATTTTGAAGACTTGAAGAATATAGGAGTCGTGATGAAACGCGCCCGCTACTTTGTGACGATCAACGGGAAGTATTCCGCGCCGGGAAGTCTTGATGGCATTGACCTCCGTAATGCGCTCATATCGGGCAAAGCGGCAGAAGAAGTCCGCCAGATGAGTCTTTTCGGCGGGCAGGCATAGGCTCCTTGGGGAGGATGCATGTATTACTACTATGATGGCACATACCCGGGATTTTTGACGGCCGTCTATGAGATTTACCACTACGGAACAAGCAAGCTTGAAGGAATCGGCCCGGAAGGAGGAGAGGTTCGTCTTTTCGGCGCGGATTTTATTGTGAAGACAAATTTCCTCTATGCGGAAAAGGTAGCGGCAAGTTTTGAAAAGAAATGCGGCAAAAAAGGCATCCGCCAGGTGTACCGTGCTTTCCTTTCTGCAAGGCCGGAGAAGGAAATGAAGATTTTCGAGTACATGCGCCGCGGTTTCAAGACGGGAAAGGATCTGTATTCCTACTGGAAGGAGCCGTGGGCGAGGGAAATCCTGGAAATGGGAAGGGAAGTAGGCAATGAAGCGGAAAAGTTCCGCGGCATCCTTCGCTTCAGCGAGCTGGAGGAGGGGATGCTTTTTGCTTCCATCAACCCGACGCACAATGTGGCACCTATCCTGGCGGAGCACTTCAAAAACCGCCTTTCGGCTGAATCCTGGGCAATCTATGACGTGAACCGGCAGATTGCGGCGGTATATGAAGAGGGGAAAGTATCGATTGTCGAGGTAGAAGATCCGAATCTGGAACTGAAGGTCAGCAAGTCAGAGGAGGACCTGCGGCAGATCTGGCGGAACTATTACCGCCATCTTGGCATCGAAGACAGGAGAAATCCAAGGGAAAGGATGCTCTACCTTCCGAAAAAGTACTGGCCGTACCTGACGGAGATGCAGGATCCTTACAATGTGCAGGATGTCAGCATGAAGGGGCTTCCTGAAAAGAAGCGGCCGAGGAATGTCAATCTGAACATATCCGGGCGCGAGTTTGAAAATGCGCTGCGTTCTGTGCAAAGAAAAGCCGGCATCCTTGAAAAAGGACTGCCGGAAGGAAATAAGGAAAAGAAAGACGAGGAATCCTAGCTGAGGGAACGCGGGGATTTCCCGTAATAATGACGGAATGATTTGTAGAAATTGCTGCTGTTGCTGTAACCAAGCACGGCAGCAATTTTTTCTATGGTAAGATCCGTGTGGTCAAGAAGAATCTTCGCTTTCTTCATACGTATATCCAAAAGGAGGGAAGAAAAGTTTTTCCCGAACAGTTTGGGAAGAAGGCGGGAAAGATAAACGGGATGATAGCCGAAATGCGCGGCAAGGTCTGAGAGAGTGATTGTATCCGAATGAGATTCCATATAAGAGAAAAGCTGGGAGGAAAGGGGATCCGTATCCACGATTTCATGGGAAAGCCTGTATTCTCTTGCAATGTACATGATCATCGAAAGGATCAGAGGCTTCAGCACCTTCTGTGTATCTTCCTTCTTATTGGCATATTCAATGATCATAAGATCCAGAAGATGGTGGATTGGAGAATCCTTTGGCAGGGAAAAATGGATGAATTCATCGGAGTATGCATTGGTCGTCGGATCCAGAAAAAAACGGACGAGAGAGGCATCTGATGAAATCGGGCCCAGGTAATCGCGAAGGAACGTCTTCCTCTGGATGAGGACGCCGGCAATCACAACATCTTCTGCGCTGTCGCATCTGAGCGCATACCCGCTGTAGGGCTGCCCGACGTAGCAGTCGCCTTCCTTCATGAGAAGCTTGTGGTCATACTTGGCTGAAACTGCTTCGTAGTCACCGTAGTAAGCAAAATTGATGAAGAAGAAACTCTGACGGTGAAACCGTTCCTGGATGTGGTTTCCCTTGAATGCGCAGACCATGACTTCTTCATCAGGTTCTCCGAGCCATTGGGAAATGAATTCTGTTTTTCCGCTGACTGGTTCGAGACGGAAATCCCAGTGGAGATGCGGGAATTCCCGGGCCAGTTTCTCTATGGCATCCGAAAGCATGCGTCCTTTCATAGTATCCCTCCTGATGTTAATATTTGACACTAAATATGTTAACACAAAGCGCTGATGAAAATCATCCGTGATTTTATAATGTAGAAGATCCCCGGGAAGATTGACTTGATATTGGTTTAGCTGTAAGTGACTAATCAGCAGGAGGATTCAAATATGTACAACTTTAATTTCGATATGCCGGCAAGGGTACTTTTCGGTGAAGGCAAGCTTTCTGAACTTCATGAACAGAAGCTTCCGGGAAAGAAAGCCCTGATTGTGACATCAAATGGTACGTCCGTCAAGAAGTACGGATATCTGGATGATGTAAAGCATGAACTCGATCTGGCCGGCGTTTCCTATGAAGTCTTCGACGAAGTCCGCCCGAACCCGACAAGCAAAAATGTCATGGACGGCGCTGAAAAGGCAAAGAAGACAGGATGTGATTTCGTCATTGCCCTGGGCGGCGGTTCCATCATGGACTGCACGAAGTGCATTGCACTCATGATGACGAACCCGGGCACCATCTGGGACTACAGCCTCTCCCTTCACGGCGGAAAGAAAGATGCTCTTTATGCAGCTTCTCCTATCGTTGCCATCACAACATCGGCCGGCACAGGCTCTGAAGTCGATATGGCCTCTGTCATCACAGATGAAGCGACACAGGAAAAGACAGGGATTTTCTTTGAATCCATGTTCCCGTGCCTTTCTGTTGTCGACAGCCGCCTCATGATGAGTGTCCCGCAGAAATTCACTGCTTATCAGGGAATGGATGCATTCTTCCATGCGGCTGAATCCATGATCAATAAGAATGAACATACCATGGGCAGAATGTTCGCGCTGCAAGCAATCGAACTCATTGCAAAGAATCTGCCAAAAGCTTATCATGATGGAAGCGACCGTGAAGCAAGAACAAACATGGCTCTTGCCAATACACTGGCAGGCTATTACATGCTCTGCACATCCGAGCATACGATGGAACATGTCATGGAAAGCTTCCATGACGACCTTATCCACGGAGCCGGCCTCATCATGATTTCTCATGCATACTTTGATTTCTTTGCAGAAAGAAAAGCAGCTGAGCAGCCGATGATCGACATGGCAAAAGCCATGGGTGTCAAGGATGCATCGTCCGGAAAAGATTTCATCAAAGCACTTGATGACCTGATTGCCAGTGTCGGCTGCAGCGATCTCAGGATGAGCGATGCAGGCATCACGAAGGAAGAATTGAAGAAGTATCCGCAGAAAGTGCATGAAGTCCTCGGCGGCGACATCACGGCGGATCCTGTTCTGCTCTCCGATGAGGATTACCTTGCCATCTACGAAGCTTCCTACAAATAATAGGAAATGAGGGAAAGGATAATATGACTGAACTTGAAAAACTGGAAGCAGGGCTTCCTTATGATTTCAGAGATCCCGAAGTGGACGCAAGAAAGCTTCATGCCGTAAAAATGTGCAAGGTTCTCAATGAAACCGATCCGACAGATTATCCGGCATGCGAGAAAGCCATCCGGGAACTTTTCGGAAGCGTAGGAAAGAACCCGGTCGTGCTCCCCAGGTTCAATTGTGATAACGGAAAGAATATCCATGTGGGGGACGATTTCCTGACCAATTACAATGTAACGATCCTGGATATAGCACCCGTTACGATCGGAGACCATGTCATCATAGGACCAGGCACGCAGATCATCACAGTCAATCATCCTTTATCCCCGTCAGGCAGAAGAAAAAGTCTTGGCATTGCAAAACCAGTGACGATCGGGAATGATGTATGGATCGGGGGAAGTGTCATCATCGTTCCAGGCGTCACGATCGGAAACAATGTCGTCATTGCGGCCGGTGCCGTTGTGACGCATGATGTGCCGGATAACTGCCTTGTGGGCGGTGTTCCTGCCAGGAAAATCAAGGATATTCCCAATGATCTTGAAGAGGAATAAGCCTCTGATTCATCACTTCTGAATTTGAATATCTGCGAGAAAAAGCTGGGAGCCTCCCCATGGATGGCCGCCCGGCTTTTATTGATGAATCCATTTTTTGACAGAAACATGGATTTTTCATGATAAATAGTCATTAACCAATATACCTAAATTTTTGTCCTGGAATATGATTCCAGATTTCAGAATCTTCTGAAAGTTAGATTTTATCGATGAACAAATTGTTCGGCATTGCATAAAATATTATGACACCCTTGGATAATTCATGAATAAGTGATACCATTATATATAGAAAAACACTTATTTATAAATGGTCGTCTATCGATGAACATAGAGGGAAGATGTTCAGGGAGGTGATGGTTCAGGAAGAGCTGCTGCGGAAAGCTGCGCAGCGCTTTGCTTGTACTGGATTTGTCAGCAAGAATGTTTCCTGAAATCCGCCGGAAAGAAGGCAGTGGATACAGAGATCAGCTGAATAAATGGGGAATACAATGAATGAGGAAGCGCTTATGGCGCGGAGATGGTGATTGACGGAATGGAGGCGTTACTATGCATGTTTTAGATGATTTCCTTATTTATTATTTGCAGAGATTTGATAAATACTGTTTCGACGTAGTGATTTGCGGCAAGGAATACAGGATCGGGAAAGGTGAGCCTGTATGCCGCGTTATTTTCCATAAGGATATTCCTAAGAAGGAACTCCTGACTTCTACGTCCCTTGCTCTTGGGGAAGCGTACATGAGAGGGGACATTGAAGTCGAAGGGGATATGTTCACCGTCCTTAAAGGGCTCCTCGAGCAGATCGATCAGTTCTCGCTGGACAGGAATGCCGTTGCCTCCCTTCTCTATCCGCCGGAAGACAAGTCGACACAGAGGGAAGAGGTATGCTCCCATTATGACCTGGGCAATGATTTCTACAAGCTCTGGCTCGATCCGACGCTGAGTTATTCCTGCGCTTATTTCAAGAATGACAATGACACGCTGGAAGAAGCACAGAAGAACAAGGTCCATTATATTCTGGAAAAGCTTCATCTTGAAAAGGGCATGAGTCTTCTGGATATCGGTTGCGGCTGGGGCTATCTTCTGATTGAGGCCGCCAAGAAGTACGGCGTCAAGGGATATGGATGCACGCTCAGCCATGAACAGTGGGAAATGGGCCAGGAAAGGATCAAGGCGCTCGGGCTCGAAGGCCAGGTGCAGATCGACCTTCTCGATTACAGGGACCTTCCGAAGAAGGGCATGACATTCGACCGCGCTGTCAGTGTCGGCATGCTGGAACATGTCGGCCGCTCGCAGTATGAACGGTACATGAGTGTCGTCGAGCAGGTTCTGAAGGACAAAGGACTTTTCCTCCTGCACTTCATCAGCGGCAGGGACAAGGTCAACAGCAATCCGTGGATGAGAAAGTATATTTTCCCGGGCGGGACGCTTCCTACCATGTATGAAATGCTCGAAATTGCCTACAAGGGCCAGTTCCAGCTTCTGGACGTGGAGAGCCTTCGCCGCCATTATTACAAGACGCTTTCCTGCTGGTACCATAACTTCCAGAAGGCACGCGGACAGGTGGAAGCCAAGATGGGCAGCGAATTCGTCCGTATGTGGGATCTTTACCTCTGCGGCTGCGCTGCTGCCTTCTATATCGGATACATCGATGTGGATCAGATGCTCTTTACCAAGGGAACCAATAACGATCTCCCAATGACAAGATGGTATTAAGTTCCTTGAGGAAATGTCATAATATATCAAAAATTTTTAATCTATTTTGATATACATTTCCATCTTTTTGTGGGATAATATTTATAGATATGAATAAAGCACAGGGCTTCATTCATATTTTCTACAGTTTTTGGTTATCTCTGAAGGGGGTAAGGAACATGGCAGTAGAATTTTACAAATGTAACGTATGTGGAAATGTTCTTGCGGTGATCACGAACGGCGGCGGCACAAGCCTCACCTGCTGCGGCAAACCGATGGAACACCTGATTCCGGGATCGACAGATGCAGCTGCTGAAAAGCATGTACCAGTCGTAGAAAAAGGTGAAAAGATGCTCCATGTACAGGTCGGATCCACTCCGCATCCGATGCTGGAAAATCATTACATCGAATGGATCGCTATGGAATGTGAAGGCAGACTCCCCTTCAAATATCTGAAACCGGGCGACAAACCGGAAGCAGATTTCCATCTTGTTGAACATGGCACGGTTTATGCATACTGCAACCTCCATGGTCTCTGGAAAACTGAATTCTAATCCATCATGAAAACGGGCCCCTCAAAGGGGCCCGTTTTTCGGTCTAAACAATAAAAAAAGAAACAAAATCTGATTTTCAGTCAGCATCTTGTTTCTTTTTTGTTTATACTCTTGAAATATTTCGGGATGGGTACATAATAATGAAAGGGGATTAGAGATCTTTCCTTTCTTTTCCCGGAACCGCATGGAGATGCACATAGGCATCGCGGAGATAGGCAGGGAGCTCGGTTTCATCCATTTCTGCCGGAACTTTTGTCGTTCCTGCGCGCTTGGCGGTTTCATAGTACCAGATTTTATATTCGACCATGCCCATCATGTCCTCAAGCTCTTCCATTTTCTTTCTGAGGAGTTTCTTCTGATGGGAGAGGATTTTCAACCGGGTATCGATTGTCTTCTGGCCATCGTTGGGAAGACGGATGAAGTCGCGGATTTCCTTCAGGGGAAGGCCTGCTTTTTTCAAGCACTGGATGAGCCGCAGGCTCGCAAAATCTGAATCACGGAACATGCGCATGCCTCCGCTGGAACGTTCCAGTTCGGGAAGGAGTCCTTCCTTATCGTAATAGCGGAGTGTAGAAGCTGGAATTCCTAAAATTTTGGCTGCTTCGCCGGCGGTATAGAGCATGATGGCCCTCCTGAAAGATTTTTGAATCAAGGTCTTGACTTAAAGTCGACTTTAACATTTAGAATAGACTTGAACTTAATTGAATTATAAATCAATTATGGCTATTAAGTCAATCAGGGACTCTGTGTCCTGTTATAGAAAGATAAGGAGGAATTATTGTGGAAAGAAATAAGTTATTTCAGGTATTTGTTCCGACTTGCTGGCTTTTTGGTGAAGGGCAGCTGAATCATCTTCATGAACAGGCTCTTCCGGGCAAGAAAGCACTGATCATTATTTCCAACGGCAAATCAACAAGAGCCAATGGATACTTGGACAGGACGGAAAAGGAACTGCATCAGGCAGGTGTGGAAACATCCGTATTTGACAAGATTCAGGCAAACCCGATCCATACGACTGTCATGGAAGGCGCAAAGGCAGCCCGTGATTTCGGCGCTGATTTCCTTGTTGCTTTGGGCGGCGGTTCCGTCATGGATGCCACAAAGGCCATTGCCATCATGTCGACAAATGACGGCACGCTTTGGGACTATGTAGCAAGCGGTACAGGCAAAGGCAAGCCGATTGCGAATAAGCCTCTCCCGATGGTAGACATCACGACGACAGCAGGCACAGGCTCTGAAGTAGACTGCGGCGGCGTCATCACAAATACTGAAACACACGAAAAGACCGGCATTGTCGATCTTGGCATCTTCCCGGTCCTCTCTATTGTCGATCCGGAACTGATGGCATCTGTCCCACCGAAATTCACTGCCTACCAGGGATTTGACGCACTCTTCCACAGCACAGAATGCTACATTTCCAAACCGGCCAATCTGATGAGCAATATGGTCGCATCGACTGCCATCAGGAATATCGGCAAGTACCTTCCAAGAGCTGTAGCAGACGGAAGCGATATGGAAGCCAGAGAACATGTGGCATTTGCCAATACCATGTCCGGCTACTCCATGATGACAGGCAGCTGCACATCCGAGCATTCCCTTGAACATGCACTGAGCGCTTATCATGAATCCCTGCCGCACGGCGCAGGCCTCATCATGATTTCCCTTGCTTACTACCGCACTTTCATCAAGTATCACTGCTGCGATGACCGCTTCATCGATATGGCACGTTTCCTTGGTATGGAAAATGCAGACAAGCCGGAAGATTTCCTGACGGCTCTTGAAAATCTGCAGAAGGCATGCGGTGTAGCTGATCTCAAGATGAGCGACTATGGAATCAAGGAAGAAGAATTCGAAGGCTTCGTCAAGAATGCAAGAACTGTCATGGGAGCACTCTTCCCGGCAGACCCGTACGTTCTTTCTGATGAAGACTGCGTCAACATTTACAAGGAATCCTATAAATAATAGATAATAAAATCAAGGAATCTTGGGAGGAAAAGGATATGGATAAGGATCATGTTTCTGCTTTTGCATCGGGAGAGCCCAATACAGCGTATCCCCAGTATTTTACAGGCCAGAGTTACCTGAAGATGCTGACAAAGGGGAAAATCCCTGTGGCCAATGTCACATTTGAACCGGGCTGCCGCAATCACTGGCATATCCATCATAAAGGCGGCCAGATTCTGCTCTGCGTGGGCGGAGTCGGATATTATCAGGAATGGGGACAGCCTGCGCGCCGTCTTGTTCCCGGAGATGTCGTTGAGATTGCGCTTGAGGTCAAGCACTGGCACGGTGCTGCGCCGGATTCCTGGTTCTCGCACATTGCCATTGAAGTGCCGGCTGAAGGCTCTTCGAATGAATGGTGCGAAGAAGTGAGTGATGAAGAATACAAGAAGGCCGTGAAATGAAAACGCTGATTCTTTATTACTCCAAAAGCGGCCATACAAGGGATCTGGCAGCCGCTATCCACAAGGTGATCGGCGGGGACATGAGCGAGCTTAAATCGCAGAGAAAGTATTCCTCTTCCTATGGCATGACGATCCTGCAGGCAGGCCTGGATAAGTTCCGCGGCCGTATTCCTGAAACGGAACCTCTATCTTTTAACCTGAACGATTATGACGTGATCTTCCTGGGATGCCCGACATGGTATTTCACGATGGCTCCTGCCATGCAGCAGTTCCTCTCACATGCTGATCTTAAAGGGAAGCACGTATTCACATTCTCCACCAGCGGAGGAAGCCCGAAAAAGACACTGGAAGATTTGCGCATGGCTGTCGAAAAGAGAGGCGGCACGATGGAAGAGCAGCTTCAGGTATCCTACAAGAAGGAAAACTGCATGACAACCCAGCGCGAAATCGATCAGTGGATCAGGAAGGCCGCTGACCGCCTGGAATTTTTGAAGTAATGGAATTAAGGAACAACTATTGAAGAAAACATTGAAAATAGCAGCCTGCGTGATGGCGCTCTGCGCAGCAGTATCGATTGCGGGATGCTCATCTTCCGGATCCTCCGGCAAGGCGGCTTCAGGAGAAGTCAAGGAAACGATGCGCTCCTATTCCGTCCGCCAGGTCGTAGCAGCCGATAATGAGCACGGCCGCACGATCATGTGGCAGATGACAAACGGGAAAGAAGACAGCCTCGAATACAGGAAAGCGGGCAGCAATGATATCCGTTCTGTCAAAGCCGTGTCCAAGGAGCTCAAGGGAGACAAAGGTGTCAGTGACAGCTTCGTCTATACCGCAAGGTTGGACAACCTGGAAAAGGGGACCGATTATGAATACCGTACCCGCCAGGGGAATGAAGTCAGCAAATGGTATCCGCTTGCTACTGATAACGGCGGCAAGTTCAAGGCCATCGTGACTTCGGATTCCCAGAGCTCGGATTATTCCGACTGGGAGAAATTATTCAAGGATGCTGCATCCAGAAATCCTGATGCCGCTTTCTTTATCGATCTTGGAGATATCGTAGATAACGGCCAGGATGAATATCAGTGGCAGGCATGGTTCAAGACAGTCGCTGATACGATTGACAAGATTCCTGTAGCTCCGGCTGTAGGCAATCATGAAGCCTATTCCCTTGACTGGAAGGAAACGATGCCGGAAAGGTACCTGACTCATTTCAGCCTTCCGAAGAACGGCGATGACAAGCTTGCCAATCATTACTATTCCTTCGACTGGGGCGACGTTCACTTTACGGTGCTTGATACATCCCTGGTAGAAGAGAAGCAGTGGGTGCCGGACCTTTTTGAAAAAGAAAAAGCATGGGCTGAAAAGGATATCACATCCTCGAAGAAGAAATGGAAGGTCGTCCTGATGCACAAGGATCCTCTCCAGTATTCCTTTGCTGATCCGAGCCGTCCGGCCCGCGAGGAAGGATTCTCCGATGAAGGAAAGGAATTCATGCCGATCTTTGACAAGACAGGCGTCGACCTTGTCCTCTCGGCACATCTCCACACCTATAGGGACAGAGGCCATATTTATGACTTCAAGCGCGCCGATCACGGACCGGTCTATGTCATCCTGGGTCTTGGCGGCAATGTACGCTATCCGGGCCTCTGGAAGCGCCATGCGCTCGATGAATATGTAGCTTTGCAGCCTGAAACCGACAACTACAACGTGTTTGAGGCAGATGATAACCAGCTTGTTCTGAGCGGATACCTGCCTGATGGCACGCTCCTGCATCAGACCATTGTCAGAAAGGATTAATTATGGACAGAGCAAAAGTCATTTTACACATGATGGTATCAATCGATGGAAAAATCGAAGGATACTTCGCAGATGCCCCGCTGACCGGCGCATGCGGCGACTATTATGAAGAAGTCATTCCCAAACTGGGAGATGCGCATGGGACCGGCTCTTATACGGCATGCCTTTACATGGCGCAGGCCGATGTAGATTACGATGCCTTCAAGGATACCCCGGTTGAAGATGGTGATTTCATCGTCAAGAATGAAGAAGGAAAGTATCTCTTTGTTTTCGACCGTCATGGCAAGTGCAACTGGGATGATGCATTCTCCGGCGGAATGCAGATCGTGGAAGTTTTGACCCGCACCGTCAGAAAAGAATATCTGGCTTACCTTAGAAGCAAGAACATCTCTTACATCTTTGCCGGTGAAAATGATCTGGAGCCGGAACACAGCCTTGAAAAAATGAAAGCTTACTTCGGCATTCATACACTCGTCCTCTGCGGCGGCGCTACCATCAACGGCGTCTTCTTAAAGGCCGGCATGGTCGATGGCATTTCCGAAGTCATCGTTCCGCATGTCGAAGGAAACCATGACCAGAAGGGCATTGCAGAAACGAATGTATTCGTTCCTGATTCCTTCCCCCTGAAGAAAGTGACACAGCTTCCAAATGGCGGCGTTCACCTTGTCTTTGAAAAGAAATAAATAATGAACTCTAAAAGGGGCCGTGACAATGACTGCACTTGTCACAGCCCTTTTTATCGTGCATGTTTTATTGCCGTCTTGCCCCTAAACGAAGTTCGGAAGAGTTTGTTTACTTTGTCAGAAAATGCGCACTTATGAAATTTTGTGTGGAGTGCGGTCAAAAACGGCAGAAGATTCGATATCTTCGGATGAAATCTGTATTCATATTTTTATGGCGGATTATGACATATTGTTGTATAATAAACGAAAAACTTTAGTAAAGGGCAGATGAAGACAGAGTCTGCCGGCAAAACGGAGAGGATTGGTGTTTTTATGGCTGAAACGGTATGGTCGCTCCTGCCGCCTGTGATTACTATCATTCTGGCGTTAGCGACGAAAGAAGTGTACATGTCCCTTGCCATCGGTATTTTTATCGGTGCGTTCATGTTCGCAGGGTTCAGTTTCCTGGGCGCGATCGACACGATGTTTGCAATCATGTCGGATAAGATCGGCTCGAATGTTTACATTCTTGTATTCCTGGTGCTTTTGGGAATCATGGTCGCTGCGATCCAGAAGTCCGGCGCTTCGCAGGCATATGGTGATTATGCAGCGCGTACGATCAAGGGAAAGAGAAGCGCTCTTTTCGTTACGATGATCCTTGGCATCCTGATTTTCATCGACGACTACTTCAACTGTCTGACTGTTGGTACGGTCATGAGACCGGTCACTGACCGTTTCAATATTACAAGAGCCAAACTGGCGTATATCATTGACGCTACGGCAGCTCCTGTCTGCATCATTGCACCGGTATCGAGCTGGGCAGCAGCTGTTACTTCCTCTCTTCCGGAAAACAGCGGCATTGATGGATTTGCCCTCTTCCTGCAGACCATTCCGCTCAACCTTTATGCATGGCTGACGATTATTTTCATGATTATTATCATCTGGTCCGGCAAGGATTTCTCCCGCATGGCTGATTTTGAAAAAGAAAGCGGCGGCACACTTGTCATTCCTGCTGAATATGCAGAAGATGATTCCATGGCTCCTGTCGGCAATGGAAGCATCATCGACCTCATTCTTCCTCTTATCGTCCTGATCGGCGGCTGTATTTTCGGCATGCTTTATACTGGCGGCATCCTGGAAGGAAAGGGCGTTGCAGAAGCTTTCGCCAACTGCGAATCGGCACGCGGCCTTGTTATCGGTTCCTTTATGACTCTTATTTTCACCTTCATTCTTTACATCCCGAGAAAAATCCTGAACATGACCACCTTCTGCAGCTGCTTTGTAGAAGGCTTCAAGCAGATGACTTCCGCTATCATGATCCTTTCTCTGGCATGGACACTCTCCGGTGTTGTTGGTGAAGATTACCTGAATATCGGCAGCTACGTAGGCAGCGTTGTCAGCGACAATGCAACGATTGCCGTCATGCTTCCGGCTGTATTCTTCCTCGTTGCTATCGGCCTTGCTTTTGCAACCGGTACATCCTGGGGCACCTTCGGCATCCTGATTCCTATCGTCCTTGCCATTGTTGCCAATGATAACAACCTGATGGTTATGACTGTGGCTGCTGTCCTGGCAGGTGCTGTTGGCGGCGACCATGTCTCCCCGATTTCCGATACCACGATTCTGGCATCGGCCGGCGCGCAGTGCCATCATATCGATCATGTCTCCACGCAGATTCCTTATGTGGCAGTTGTAGTAGTAAGCTGCGTTTTCGGTTATCTCGTTTCCGGCCTGACTGGAAATGGATATATCGGTGATGTAGTAGGACTTGCTGTCATGCTCGTCATCCTCGGCTACTTCCTGAAATTCAAAGCAGCAAAATAAACACCAATTGAAAAGCGCCCGTATCTGCCAGGCAGATGCGGGCGCTTTTTTGTTCTTCTAGCTTATTGATGATTGAAGGAGTCTGTGATTTTCCGAAGCATTGTCACGATGGTGAGGATGACAGTGAGCGCAAGGATTGTCATGGACCAGGCGACGCCTACAGTCATGTAGCCTGTGAAGGAAAAATCCCAGTTGAAGTACATGACGGTAATGATTGCTGTAGCAATGCATCCGATAGCAATCAGTGTGGCATTGGCCCTGTATGTGACAAGGTACAGGATGCCTGCCAGATAGCCGAAAAGCCCGGCAGAGGATAATAGCTCATGATGGTAGAGCACAAGAGAGACAGCAGACGAAATTAAAGAATATTTCATGAGAACCTCCATATAAAACAAAGGGACTGGTACTCGAAATCCCTTTGGATAAAGAATCGGATTTGCTTTAGCTTGTCATGGCTTTGAAATCAGGATCGGTTCTGAGCCATGCAAAATGATCCTGCGTCTTTGCAGTCTGTTTTACATCGGCAGGGGAGAGATCGATGGCCTTCTTCAGGTATTGAAGAGCATGTTCCTTATCTCTTTTATCTGCATAGTTGGTAGCGATGCCGTAGTAGGACCATGTGTTTTTAGGGTCGGCTGCGAGAACTTTCTGGAAATAGGCGATGGATTCATCGTAATGCTTTCCCAGCTTCTGCGCCATGGCCATATCATAAAAAGCCTGCACATAATCAGGATTGATGGCAAGCGATTTCTTAATTGTTGCAATGCCTTCTTCAGGAGATACGTCAAAGGCCTGTATAATTCCCTTGAGTGAAAGGGCTTTGTAATTTTCAGGGTCGTTTTCAAGTGCCTTTCCGCATGCCTCGAGGGCAGAAAGGTGATCTCCCTTCCCGTAAGCGATGGCAGCCTTGTGGTACCATTCATCAGATTCCTTTGAAATCTGGTGAAGCGGTGCCTTTGCTGCAGGGGCAGAGGAAGCCGGAGGCTCTTTGGCGGGCTGGGGCTCTTGCGATCCGCATCCTGCTGTCAAAAAAAAAAGGCCTGCAAGAAGTAAGCCTGCGTATGGTTTCACAGATGATTCCTCGTTTCCAATCTTAAAAAATCTATGATTTCTTTTTTCTATTTATATTGTATAATATTTATTATAAACCAATCCTATTCATAATGT
>NZ_FR896448.1:0-10245 GCF_000435155.1 Dialister sp. CAG:357
ATTTTTATCCCACAAAAAAGCGTGAAGAACCTAAAAAAAAGAGCGGATCCAACGGCAAGAGCTTCCCCCGCCCTCACCATCAAAAAAAGACCACATCTCTGCGGTCTTTTTTGATTGATTTTATTTTTCTTCGTCTTCCGCTGCTTCTGTTTCAGCTTCTGCGAAGGATTCCTGTGCTGCGCCGTCGCCGAGGGGGGCTTTCATGCGGTCGAGTTCATCGATTGCTGCGAGGGCGAGTTCGAGGTCTTTTCTGATCTTGCCTACGTAGGATTTCATGTTGCCTTCGGTCTGCATCATGTTGTGAATGAGGGTGCGGCGGTAGTCCTGCGCGTCTTTGATCTGCTTTTCGCTGTCGGCCTTGGCGTTGGCGATGAGGATGTCTGCGTTTCTGCGCGCGTTCTTCTTCACGTTTTCAGCGGTGTCTTTGGCGAGCTGCAGGGTGGCAGTCATTGTTTCGGAGATCTTTTCATAATTGGCCAGTTTTGCTTTCATCTGGTCAAGTTTTTCTTCCATTTCGCGGTGTTCACGGTAAATGCGTTCGTAGTCAGCGACGATCTGGTTCAGGAAATCATTGACTTCCTCTTCGCTGTAACCACGGACGGTGGCTTTCGTGAACTGCTTATTATGGATGTCCATTGGTGTAATCATAATTTGCCTCCTTGGGGGGAATTCTTTCCCCATTTTACTGTCTATCCGGCGTTTCGGCAAATTCTTTTTTGTCAAAGCGTAAAGATGGCATGAAAATCACCCATCCCTTTTGCTTTTTCCCTTACAGAAATGGAAGTACTGTGCATTACTGTATTTATCGTCTTCCCAGGCGACAGCGCATGAAGATTTTCCCGAAGAGCCATGCGGTAGCGGCGGTATAGATCATGCCAGGAGCGGCTGCGATGAGCATGACTTCAAGCCCCTTCCCCAGGAGGAAGTACATGAGGACGCGGGCAGCGGCGCTTCCCACGGGGCCGGAAATCACGTAGAATACGCGGCTGTCTCCAAGCGCCAGCCATACAAGGCCGACGACGACGCGGAATGTCATGGCGACGGCGACGTTCAGGATGGTCGCGGTTCCCATCGTCATGCTTAAGAGGGATGCGAGGATCCCTGCAATCAGGTATTTCTTAAATCCAAAGACGCCACAGATGGCGACGGCAATCGGGGCTGAGAGCTGGAACTCCGTCCCCGGGACAAGGCCCGGGATGCGGAAGACTCCGCTGACGGCTATGAGAACGGCGAGCATCGCTGTCTCACAGATATCCACGATCCATTGTCTCTCTCCTGTCACGATCATAAGGTGCTCCTTTCGATGGCTAGGGCAGGGGGAAATGCGCTTTCATGACCGCAACGGCGCGGTCCAGTTCTTCTTTCGTGTGAGCCGCGGTCACGGTCAGGCGGATGCGGCTCGTCCCGGCGGGCACCGTCGGCGGACGGATAGCAGAGAGAAGGATGCCTTCCTCAATGCAGCGGGAGGCGTATGCGAGCGTCTTTTCCTCTTCGCCCAGTATGATGGGAATGATCGGAGTGTCGCTTGGTTCTACGGGAATCCCCGCTTCTGCCAGCTTCTCCTTCATGTACCGGGTATTCTCCATCAAGCGTCCCACGAAGCGCTCCGGCTCGCGCTCCAGAAGGCGTAAAGCTGCCAGCGCCGTCATCCCGGTCACGGCCGAGATGGACGTAGAGAAGATGAACGGCCTTGAAACGTTCCTCAGGTAATCGCAGATTTCCCTTGAAGCAGCTGCATAGCCGCCCTCAGCACCGAGCGCCTTGGACAGCGTCCCCACCTGGATATCTATGCCAGAGACGTAGAAATGCTCCGCAGAGCCTCTTCCCGTCTCGCCGATCACGCCGACGCCGTGCGCATCATCGACGATGAGGCAGGCATTGTATTTTTGCTTAAGGCGGATCAGGTCCGGGACCGGCGCGATGTCCCCGTCCATCGAGAACACCCCGTCTGTCACGATGAAACGCTGCCCGCTCACAGGCGTATTCTTCAGAAGTTCTTCCAGAGCAGCCATATCCGAATGCGGATAAATGACCGTGCGGGCGCGGGAAATCCTGCATCCGTCGACAATGGAAGCATGGTTCAGTGCGTCCGAGAAAATGATATCGTCCTTGCCGCCGAGGGCATAGAGGACGCCCAGGTTTGTCATGTAGCCTGTATTGAAAATGACGGCATCTTCCGCATGCTTGAAGGAAGCGAGCTCCTTTTCTAGATCCGAGAGTTCAAAGACAGCACCCGATGTCAGACGCGCGCCGCCCGAGCCCGTGCCCCAGCGTACGGCATCCCTGGCCGCTTCCTGGACCTCCTGTTCATGCGTCATGCCAAGGTAATCATTCGAATTAAAGACAATGCACTCCGAACCGTCGCGGCGGACGCCCTTCGACGCCGTCACCATGCGGAGATCCTGCACTTTGCGGAAGCGCCCGCCTTCGCGGATTTCATCCAGCGCCTTTCCCATATTTTCAAGTTTCATTTGATAACCTCACCAATACCGTCTGATTCTGCATATAGTCTTCATAAAGAGCAACATCTGTCCCGTGCTTCACGAAGAAAACGCGCCCGCCGACCGGGTCGCCCTTGTCCTTTATCACCGTAATGCGGCCATAGCCGTGAAGCGGCGAGCCGACGTAGCCCGTCACATAGTCCGGATCATCCGACCAGCAAAGCTCGGCTACCGTGCCGGGTCCGTGAGCCACCTTCGATGCCAGGACAAGCGCTTCACGCGGATGATCGCCGCCAAGACCCTTGCCGCGCATCTTTGCTTCATACTCAGCCGTGTCAGCGCTGTCCATATTGCTGCAGCGGACCTCGCGCTCTCCGCGGCCATCGAGCCTTTCGCCCGTCTCCGCATCCATCACGATTGCGCCCCTCATGCTGTCTTCCAGTGCTTCCAGAGAAGCGATGCCCCGCCTGGCCGCCAAAGGAGAAACACCCGCGCGGATGAGCTCAGCCTCCGCTGCCCTGTGTCCCTCGGACTTCTCGCTCGTGTCGATCTGGTAAAGCGGAAGCATCAGGCAGTACGAAACCGCCGCATCCGGCACCTCTTCCACTTTCACCTGAATGAAATCCGCGCATCCTCTCTCATGCTCCCTTGCACGGCGCATCATGGAAATCACCGTCTCATCCACCAGATCCTCAGAAACAATCCGCTCCGCTCCAGAAATGTGGCGCCCGCCCTTGCCATGGGTCCCGCCCAGGCTCGAACGCATCTTCACACTGTACAACATTTACGGTCTCCTTTGTCAACTTGCATTGTTATTATTGTCAACCTTATGGGTAAAAAATATGCCGAGGCATCGCTCCGGTTCCATATATCTACTTTATTTTTTTCTATTATTTAATAGTAACAGGACTCTTTTGTCAAGGTGTTTGAATGTGCGATGTTAACAAAATAACTAAAACGCATGTGCAGGGATTCAAAAGAGCCTCCATGTAAAAAAGACTTCCGCAGGCGTAGGAAGTCCTTTTTAAGGTGTGTTGCAGGCACCTTTGCTGCCCAGCCCTGGGAGAGGTTCTCCCGGCCGCGTCTCCGCCCTCGAGAAGGGAAGTGAAGCGAAGACCCCGCCCGGTAGATAGGGATGGACTTTATGGAATGCCCTTCAAATCCAGCGGGGATCGCCGCTGGATTCATTGGACTCATCCCTGTACCAGTTTTTCTATTTCAAGAAATGAGCTTTCGCCATTTCATCATGTCATCTTCCATCCGCTGCATAGAACAAGAGCTTCCATGACAGCCGCTCTCATTCTGCAGGAACCGTCCCCCGCGCGGCGCATCCCCTGATGCACGCCGCGGACGATTTGTGGATGTTCTCCTGCTGACTAACGAAACCCGCTGGCAGAAAACAGTCGGCGCGTCCTTGCATGACACGGCCCGCCTCTGCCGCTTTCCCCCGGGATAAGCAGCAAGGCCATGTCTTGACGCTTCGTTGATACTAAGTATACATTTTCTTTACAAAAGCAGTCAATATGATATACCATACATTAATATTTGATTTAAATCTCCCCTTTTTTCATCATTTCCATGCAAGAATACGCATGTTAGAAATAAAATTCCCATTCTCAATAAAGTCAAAAATCGAATTATTTTGTTTGAATTTATTCTGGATAAACAGTCAGAAAGTATACGGCTTTATCAAAATGACGTTGCTTTTTAAATCTATTTTAAAATTATGTTTTAGAATAAAAACCAGTATTCCCGTTATAGTTTGAAATATTTCCTTGATATTCCTAAATGCAGCATATTCTATATAGGCTCTTTTAAAGATAAGAGTACCGAATCATTTTTATCAAAATATCAATTAGAATCAGACATTTCGCGTAAAGTCTATGCATCTTATCCCCGTCTTTACCGGACTTTATCAAAAAATTAGATCAAAGTCCCCATTTTCATTTAGGTGAATACCATCGACTAAAACTCGTGTATATCCTGCAACCTATGAAATGAGAGGGATTGATAGAAGAAATCACAGAGCTATGAAAAAAGCAAACGATATTGGGAATGGGAGAGGAAGATGGAGGAAAATGCATTTCCACGAGCGAAGCGAGGTTTAAGGGTGTTAACCTTGCTCCGAAAGGAGAAGGTGGCAGCGTAGCTGACGAATGAGATGTAGTTCCATCAGCCGCCAGGCTGGTTTTGCGGTTTTTATGAGGTGGTTCATCTCCCAGGCTGCAAGCCGGCTGTATGGTTTTTCATCTTTTTCATATAAAATGCTAAAACCGCACAACCTCGCTCTGCTCGATTAACCTTTTATAAAAACCAATGAATACTGCACCCCTTTCGTCAGCAACAGTTAAATGATAGGCTGACCGCCCTTCCCCGCTGAGGCAGGGCAAAACCTTCCGCACCGGCACGTACCGCCATGTTACTGCGATGTACTGAGTTTTGATTTCCACGAGCCTTCCGAAATGAAATTCCACACAAAAAAGCCTCCCGCGCACTTGGGAGGCTTTTCTGCTTTTCCTTTGTTCAGAGTCAGGCTTTTTATTATTTTATACGCCGACTTTCGCGGCGAGTTTTGCGATGATCTGCTGCTGTTTTTCGTTGATTTCCTTCTGTTCTTTGAGCATGGTTTCGAGCTGGCCGATTCTCTGATCCTGGGAGGCCAGTTTCTTGTCCTGTTCAGCGACGTGTTTCTTGAGGCTTGTCAGTTCTTTGGCTGCTTCACCTGGGTAGACCTTCTTTACATTTCCTCTTTCACCGACTTTGAAGGAGGCGCCGACGGTAACCATGTTATCGTTGTAACCTACGGTCGTTCCCAAAGAGAGAAGCGTGTCGTCATTCGGATGGTAGAAAGCGCCGAGGGCGAGGGCCTGCTGGTCTTTGTAGGAACCACCGGAGACGGCGACGTTCCACTTGCTGTCCGGATCATAGTCGACCGGATGAAGGCCCGCCAGAGCGGCTGCACCTGCGCCGACTTCATTGACACGGTGATCGAGGTCGCCTACGCGGTTGTCGAGCTGTGTCAGGTGGGTCGTGTTATTGGTAATGCTGCCCTTGAGTTCATGAATCTGCGAGCCGTTGACGGCGTCCGTGGACGATGCGGAAATTTCTCCAGGCGCGACGTTTGTCACTTTCCTGCCGCCTGCATTGATGCCGCCCGACGTCATGGACGGACCGCCTTTTATGGTGACGCCATCGTTATTGATGGTAGTATTTCCTGCTTTGACGCTGTCGACGGTGATGTCTTTCTTGAGCGATACTTTCAGCGAATCTCCGGAAATACTGGTTTCCGTATTCGTGCTGTCCCCAAGGATCGAGAGGGTGCCCTTCGGGGAAATCGATGCGCTGTTCCCGTCGTCTGCCTTGAAGCTGGTCGGGTCCGTGACGTTCCTGATCACGACGACTTCACCATTATCGACACTTGTATTACTGTCCGGGGTAATTGGAAGAATCGTCGTCCCGCCGGAATTAGCGCCCGATGTTCCTGTATTTCCTGCGGCCGTATTTCCTACGCTGGCGGATGTATGGCCCGTCTCGGATGTGGTGCCTGTGATATTCGCGCTGATGGTGTACATACCGTCAGACGTCTTGATGACCTGGATGCCGTTGCCTGCCTTGATATTTGGCTGCGTCGCATTCTGCCGGGCGAAGACAACCTTCTTCAGCTGCGCCACGTTGACGGCATCGGTGTCCTGCGTGCCAGCTGCGACGCCCGTGATCTGACGGGTGATGCCTTTGGAAATATCGCCGACAGAAACGGCGCCTCTTGTCGATTTCCAGGCCGGGGACGTATTCAGGGAAAGAAGATTTGTCAGCGGATCATAGCCTGCATAACCAGCTGCCGTACCTGCCACAGAGCCCGAACCGAAGGCCGCGCCGCCAGAGGCTGTCGCATAGGAATTGTAACCGACAGCGACGATATCATCGCTTGTCATCTGCGTCGCATTGCTGTCTGCCGACCCGATGACGACGGAACGGTCAACGTTGGAAAGGTAACGGTTGTCGCCGATGACCTGCGACATCTTCGAAACAAGAACAGTATTGGCTGAACCTATAGAAGTGACATTCTGCACATTGATGGCTGAATTACCATAACCGATTTGGATATCTTTTGCATTTTCTGCTGCACCATCCGTAGTGGACAAAACATTATTCACGCCGAACATCTGCGACAGGTTCGTATTCGTTGCACGGTTCCTATCGCCCAAAACCTGCGTCTTATCTGCATTCGTCACGCCATTGACAGCGCCGAGGGCAGAAACATGATTTACATTGGACGCCGTATTTCCTGAACCATCCAAAATATTAGCTGAGCTTACATTGTCTGCCGTACCAGTCAGTGTATTATTCGATCCGGTTACCGAAGAAAGAGCTGCATAGCTGACGGTGTTCGTATCGCCAAGAATCTGGGTTGTCGCGGTATTGTTGACGGTATTTCCAGATCCAATGGCAGAAACATGCTGCACGGCGGATGCCGTATTTCCCACGCCGGACAAGATATTGGATGCGCTTGGCGTCTTCTCTGTCCCGGTGATGGAATTCTTAGCGCCTGCTATCAGAGAGGAATTGACATAAGAAGCGCTGTTTGTATCACCGATCATGACGCTGCCTTTGGTGTTCTCCACATTGGCGTTGTCACCCATGACAATGGAGCTTGTTACATAGCTTCCCTTGCTGCCCGTTCCGATGACCGTCGTATTGTTTGCTCTCGTGAAACTATTGTTGTATCCGTCGATCATGACATACTTGTCGCTATCAAAGAGGCCGTTTTGGCCCTTAAGTTCATTCCCTGTACCAAGGACCTGGGCAAAGGATACGCTGTCGACCTTGTTCCCATTGCCGATGGCCATGACAGCGCCGCCTGGATTTTTTTTGGCTCCGTCAATGATTGCATCCTGCATGGCTTTTGGAGAATCAAGCGGCTGGCTCAGAATCATCGTTGCCGAAGTGACTCCCCATGTATTTTTCACCTCATTGCCCGTGCCGATGGCGATGGTTCCGCTGCTGTTATTGACACGGTTTCCCGTCCCGATGATGGAGTTTTCCGCGCCGGAATGAGGAAAGGCGGCAATCGATTCATTGGAGTTCAAGGAACCGACGACAGTGCCAAATGCATTCTTATATCCATCAAGAATGGTATCGACCACATGGAGTTCCTGATACTGGCTCGACTGCACATTGTAGCTGCCATAGGTCGTCGTGAACATGCCGTTTGCATACAAATTCGTGCCGACCGTCGTCGAGGCCACGCCTAGCTGCCTGCCGGCTGCAGGACTGAAGCCGTACGTGCTGAATTCCGATCCCTTCGTATCCCCGATCTCCACATCCGCTCCCAGATTATGCGCGCCGATTTCAATCGATCCTGCCCTTGCGAAAGAATTCGTGCCGATGGCAATTCCTTCCGGCAGATTTTCCTTCGCTTCCGTGTTGCCAGCTATGGTGTAACCAAATCTGTCATCATCTTTGCCTCTCTCCTTGCCATCTCCGAAAGAAAGGAGTGCCTCCTCCGTTCGTGTGCCCAGATCGATCTTCGCATTATTTCCAATGGCGATACTCATGCCCTTCGGGCGGGTATTGACCGGATCCATGCCATATTAGATAAATGCCCCCTGGCCCTTTACGATATCATTGGAGGGTGCAGCCTGCGCAGGCAGCGCCGCACTCGTACAAAGCAAAAAGGCGCAGACAGAAGCAAGGAAAAGGCGTACCTTTTTCCCCTGACATCTGCTGCGTCTGGAAATACGTGCATTAAAACTACTCTTCGAAATCATAGTACATCCCCCCGGCGGTCCACAAACGATACCTTTCCAAATTAAGCAGCCGCCATGGACCCTTTCCCCCGAAAGAGTCCTTTCAAGGCGTACTGCCGGATCGGGGCGCCGCGTTTGCCAGTGACAAGCTCCATGAACCGCCTGAAATTCCCTGGTTCCAGGCCGGCCCATTCGTTGATAGAGAATCCCCCTCAAACGCGCGCTTTTAATCTCCCGTTCTCGTCTTAAATATATAGTAATTACGATATTAAGAGGAATACGAGTCAGAGATAAGAGGTTGACACTTTTGTTATAGGTATCAAGGAAATCAGGGTAAATTAAGTGTCCTATCCTATTCCGTTATATGCTTCCCATCGTTCCGCGATTGGATTCGGCACTTTTCGTAAAAAATAACTCGGTCTTATGAGAAACCCTCAAGAACGGACGCACTCTTCTTTTAGGAACATATAGAAAACTTCATGGACACATCCGCCCTGCTGTACGTGTATCTTATGTGATTCCTTGATAGAGTGATAAAGGAAATGAATAGGATACTAGAGGATATAAAGGAAATGGATGGGAAGATGATCTGACGAATGGTACACCGCGCATTTCCCAAGCGCCGCTAACCTCGCCTTCCCAGACGGGGAAAAAGGGCCGTAGGCCGGTCTTGACCTTGCCCTGGAAGGGAAGGTGTCGGCGGAGTCGACGGATGAGTTGCATTTCCTCGGACAGAGTCCGGTTGTATGGTTTTTAAAGGTGCAATTTCTAAAATCGGGGTGCAGTATTCATTGGTTTTTAAAATATGAAAAGGTTCCACGCGCAAAGCTGCGGTTGTATGGTCTTTCATGGTTTTTCATGTTTTTTCATGCTCCCCATCCCACGCAAAAAGGACTTCCTTGACGAGAGAAGTCCTTTTCACTCGAATAGGCCTGAATAGCAGGTTCTGCCTTTCGACTGTCCGTCATGCGGCCATCCGACTAGTATGGGAAGGGGGTCGGACCGGTCTTTAATTGGGAAGGTCATGACGAACTATATGGAATGCCCAATGAGAGGGGAAGGTTGGAGTTTGGAGATAGATGTGCCCCCTCATGCGATGCTGATTCCCGTATGGGATGAATGAAAAATTTCCTTAGAAAGTTCCCGGTACATGCCGGCAGCCGATCAGCCTGGGCTGGCGCTCTGCCGTAAAAAACAAAAATCGCAGTCAAACGCGGGGAAGAAGACGGACTTCCTTGCCTGGCGTTCGCTGCGAAAAAAGGTGCTTTGAAAACGTTTCAAAATCGTAAGAGCCCCCCTGGCGGCTTGCGAGTATATCGCCGCAGTGGTTACGGTGATTCCCTTTCCCCCGAAAGAAAATTCACGTCCGTCCCCCGGACCACTGCTTGATCGGGATGCTGATGCAGGATCTTCCGGCCGTTCCCTGGAAACTCCCCAGTCTCCTCGGATCTGCCTTGATGAAAGATCTCCGTTAATTATCAGCGTATTTAAATCTCCCGTTCTTTGACTTCAATATATAATAAAAGGGAAATTATAAGAAATACTAATAAGAGATAAGAAGTTTATACTTTTATTATAAGTCGATCGGTTTGTTCTAACTTCCTTTACTCCTATGCATTCCTGCGATAGGTTTCCTCTTTTCAGCTGCAAAAATACACTTGTTTTCCCTAAAATCAGATACTAATTCCCTATTTTCCCTAAAGGCGGACACTCGTTTTGCGATCTTCTTTCAGCAGATCATAGAAATATTTGTGAATGAGCCCGTCATTTCATACGCGCATCTTATAATCTTCCCTTACTCGCTTATAACAGATTCTGATTAGTAACGGCAATTTCATGGATATCAGAAGTATCAGAACTTCAACGAAAAAGGCCCTCAGGTAAGCTGAGGGACAGCGATATGACAAAATGTACAATCATTTCGCCACAGTCCTTTTTCTATTGGAATATTCTATTATCGGATTATCCAGCACTTATATGCGCCGGCTTTGTCTGAATACCAAAAAACCTCGCTTCGCTCGAGGAAAGGGGACGCGGACAAAAAGTTGGACCAATTG
>NZ_FR896449.1:0-7556 GCF_000435155.1 Dialister sp. CAG:357
GCCGGGTGTTCAACTTATTATTGCAATTCGGGATGAAGAAATAATAAACTCAAACCGAGAAATAATTATTAAGAAATTGAGTGAGGCTGTCAGAATAAATATAAAGTCAGCTAAAAAAGTTTATGAGCACGTGCTTATTAATGAATATGATTTAGCTGACGGGCATCATAGTGTTTACTCATTTTATGTATGATATGGTATGTATGATATGGCAGGATCGTTCCAAAGGCTTCTTGGCGGGAAAGTTATATGAATGTGATATAATACTAATAAAGCATGAACGCCTTGAGTATGAATTAATGAATCGATATAAATACTCTTATGATGAGGCTCATAGAATAACTGAACGGAAATATAATTATTCGAAGGCGGTGAATCTTAATGGTAAGAATAGACCTGATAAAGTTGACAGATGATATTGCTAGTTGCTCTTATTTCCCTGAGAACAATCAAGAATGGGGAGATGGAATTGTCACAATTAACAGAAAAACAGGTGAAATCACCATTGAGAAAAAAGATGATTGTGGAACTGGCTTTTACATAGGCCATGTTATACCGTATTTGATGGAACATGCGAAGCAGGGAGATTATAAGAAATCTATGATTTTAGCGTGGTATTAACTTTGCGATAAGAAGGGCCTAAATGATTATAAAATCAGTGGATATTGATTTTATAAACTTTTGACAAATATGATTCTATGGATTTTCTGAATGGGAAGCTGAGTATATGGTAAATGTTCATCTTAAAGGGGGGTAAAGAAGCCATGAATTATGAAGAAACAAAATCCAAATTAGACAAAATGTGGGAGAAAATGAAACCATGGCGCGCCTTAGTTGATGGAGAGGGGCATTTAAACCAGAGACCTCGGAAGAGATAAAAGAGTTGTGGATTGAGTATAAAAAATTAGAGATGGAGCTTACCTATGAATTCGGACAATAACGGATTTAAGGAAACGCTGCAACTGTATAATCTGTGTACGCAAAAGAAATGCGGTTGATTTAACTGCTATCAATCTTTTCGGGTTATTTTAATAAAAAGTCCCTTTTTGAGAGATCTGAGGGGCTTTTTCATATCCGGTAATATATAAAGAGGATGATTTTTCATCCATACACTTAAGGCATGACAGGCAATAAATGATGGGTATTTGACATCATTTCCATGCAGGATTACATTGAAGATAACAAGATTTTATTTTTAGCATGGGAGGGTGGAACATGAATTTCAAAAAGATTTTAATGGTCATTTTCATGATTTTAGGCCTCGGTCTGGCGGCAGGCTGCGGCGGAAGCGCTGCATCTCCGACGCCTGCAAAATCGACGGCGCAGCAGCAGGCTAGTCTTTCCGGCAAGAAGGTACTGATTGCTTATTTCTCCTGGTCGGGAAATACGAAGGCAGCTGCTGAAAAGATTCAGGGACTGACGGGCGGAGATATTTACCGTATCGAAGCGGCTGATCCGTATCCGGGTGAGTACGATGCCACGACGGACCGCGCTAAGCAGGAACAGAAGGACAATGCACGTCCGGCTATCGCAGGCAAGGCAGACCTTTCCAAGTATGATGTCATTATGGTCGGTTATCCGATCTGGTGGTACCAGGAACCGATGATCATCGACACATTCCTTGAAAGCGGAGATTTCTCCGGAAAGACGATCGTTCCTTTCTGCACCAGCGGCGGATCTTCCATTGACAAGAGCATTGAGCATATGAAGACGGTCGTAAAGGGCGCTTCCTTTGCACAGGGCTTCCGTTATGATGGCAATGACAAGGAAATGAACCAGTGGCTGAACAGTCTCGGCCTTTTGAAGAAGTAAGAAATAGGTGAAAAGTCATCCGTATGCGGGTGGCTTTTTCTTTTTTCAAAATAAAAACAAAATTTTGAAATTTCATTTACACGTCTTCGGGCGTTTCCTTTTGTGATATAATAGGAAACATGAAAAGATTCACGGAGGGTGAATCAAAGATTTCCATGAAATTATGATTTTATATTTTACACAAGAGGTACTTATGTCTGCGATCAAATTAATAGCGATTGATTTGGATGATACACTGCTTCATGATGATATTTCTATTTCGGACTACACAAAGAAGGTCCTGAAAAGCGCGATGGATAAGGGCGTGAAGATCGTCATTGCGACAGGCCGCATGTTCCAAGCTGCGCGTCCGTGGGGACAGGCGATCGGTCTTGGCGATGTGCCGATGATCTGTTATACGGGCTCCATGACGGGGCTTTGCGAAAGCGGGAAGGTGCTCCGTGATGTGCGGATCGATTACGATCTGGCACTGGAAATCCTTTCTGTGATCCGCGAGCATGGATGGTACGCGCATACATATATTGACGATGAATTGTATGTGCCGTTCCGTGATGAAAGAACGGATGCGTATGAAAGGCAGTGCGGCGTGAAGGCGCATGTGGCAGGCGATGATTTCTATACGCCCAAGAAGGCACCGACGAAGATTCTCGTCTGCGATTATGATATGGAAGTGATGAAGGAAATCGAATCCGTGCTCCGCACCGGTTATGCGGACAAGGTGGGGCAGGTGAAGTCGAAGCCTTTCTTCTTCGAAATGAATAATAAGGAATGTTCGAAGGGAAATGCAGTGAAGGCGCTGGCTGAGACGTACGGCATCGAGCCATCGGAGATCATGGCTTTCGGCAATGGCAATAATGATGCTTCGATGCTCCGTATGGCAGGGTCTTCTTTTGCGGTAGCGAATGCTTCTCCTTCTGCCAAGGAAGCGGCAAAGGGACTGACGGATTCCAATAATGAGGACGGGGTGGCTAAGGCCATTGCCCGGTATGTACTGGAGGCGAGATAATGGATGATTTTCGTTTTGTCATTATTACAGGAATGAGCGGGGCGGGAAAAACGAATTTCATGCAGAAGCTGGAAGATATGGGCTATTACTGCGTGGATAATCTCCCTCCGATTCTGATAGCAAGGTTTGCTGATCTCTGCTGGAAGAGCACGTCGAATACGCGCCATGTGGCTGTCGTGACGGACATCCGCGGCGGGTCGTTTTTCGATGCGCTGCCGCAGGCTCTCAAGGAACTGGAAAAACGCGGCATCCCGCATGAGGTGGTATTCCTCGAAGCTTCGGATGAAGCGCTTGTGCGCCGCTACATGGAAACGCGCCGGCAGCATCCGCTTGCCAAGACGATGCGTATCCAGGACGGCATCGAGCAGGAAAGGAAAATTCTGGCGGGCGTCCGCGCGCAGGCAGATATCATCATCGATACGACGACGATGAAGACGGAAGATCTGAAGGAACATCTGAACAACCGCTTCGGCATCGACAATCACAAGAAGGAAATGCAGATTACTGTTTTTTCCTTCGGTTTCAAATACGGGATTCCGATTGATGCGGACACGGTGCTTGATGTCCGTTTCCTGCCGAATCCTTTCTATGTGGAGAAGTACAAGTACTGGACAGGACGCGTGAAGGAAGTCGGAGACTACATCAGCGCGGCGCCTGTCACGGGAGAATTCCTGACGAAGCTCTATGATTTCATGGATTTCATGGTCGAGCAGTTCAAGGAATCCGGCAAGACGCAGTTTACAATCGCCGTAGGATGTACGGGCGGCATGCACCGTTCTGTATTCGTTACGGAAAAGCTTGGAAATCATTTGAAGGAGAAGTATGGCCACGTGAATATTGAACATCGTGACCTCCACAGGAATCACGTGGAACACGATGCCGTCGATAAACAGGAGGGCTAGCCTATGAAACATTTCGTTCAGTGGCTATACCCCGGCCTGTCGATCAAGAGGTGGATGCTTCTCTTCTCTGTGGGCATCATCATCCTCGTCTTTGGCGCGACCTTGATCATGAACTATCAGATTTTCGGCGTCATGGAAGAGCATATGCTCCGTCTGGCTTACCAGATCACGGGGAGTTACAGCTATACATTCCTTGCCATCTGCGGCACGATCATGATTCTTGCAGGCATCTGGATCATGCTTCTGGCTGTGAGGAAGCTGGTGAAGCGTTTCCTCGAGCTGATTGCTCCTGATCAGAAGGAAGTCTCCAAGAAGCTTCTTTCCAAGATCGAGCTTTCCAGAGGGATGCGCATCGTGTGCATCGGAGGCGGACATGGTCTTTCCATGCTGCTCAGAGGTCTTAAGAGCAAGACATCCAATATTTCAGCCATCGTAACGGTGGCTGACGACGGCGGCTCCTCGGGACGTCTCCGTGAGGAAATGGGCATCATTGCCCCGGGCGATCTCAGGAACTGCCTTGTCGCTCTGGCTGACAAGGAATCCGTGCTGGAACAGCTCTTCCAGTACCGCTTCGGCGGGGAAGGGGAGCTGGCAGGACACAGCCTTGGCAATCTCTTCCTGGCTGCCCTGATCAAGGAATTCGGCAATCCTCAGAATGCACTTGAGGCAGCGAGTAAAGTCCTGAACATCCGCGGCCAGGTCATCCCGGCAACGCCTGAAAGGGTGCGCCTCGTCGCCAAGATGTCGGACGGGGTCTCTGTCGAAGGGGAGTCGGAAATTTCCGAATATCCGCAGAAGGCAGGAAAGAAGGTCCGGATTGAAAAGCTTTCGACGATTCCGGATGATCCGATTGCCGTCGGGGATGCGCTGCAGGCAATCAAGCAGGCAGACCTTATTACACTGGGGCCGGGAAGCCTTTATACATCGGTCCTCCCGAATCTCCTCGTTCCTGAAATTTTGCAGGCGATCCGCGAAAGCAGTGCGCCTGTGCTTTATATCTGCAATGTCATGACACAGCCTGGTGAAACGACCGGATTCACAGTCAGCGATCATCTGCAGGCGATCATCGACCATGTGGGGCCCGGTTTCGTGAACTTCGTCCTTGCCAATAACGGGACGCCAAGACCGGAAGTCCTTGCGCAGTATGCCAAGGTCCATGCGTACCCCGTCAGGATCGACCGCGCGAAAGTCAATGATCTGGGCGCTGTCCTCATCGAGGCGGATCTCCTGGGTATTGAAAAAGGCGCAGCACAGGATAATGATGTGCTCGCCAATAAAATTGTGCAGATTCATAATCTGCTGAAGGCGAATATTCCGCCTGATGCGCTGGAATCTTACCTGAGAAGGAGTCATTAATGTCATTTACCGAACAAGTGAAAAATGAGCTTGCCCGTATCCAGAGGGATGACCGGGACTGCCGCGTGGCTGAGCTTCTGGCTCTCCTGCGCATGAGCGGCTCGTTCATTACAGGCGGCCATGGCCGCTGGGGACTGGAATTCTCCACGGGAAACAGCGCTGTTGCGCGCCGCGTCCTCGTTTATCTGAAGAAGGATTTCGGCCTCATGCCTTCCACGATGGTGCGGCAGGGGAGAAGACTCCGCAAGAAGAATGTCTACACGCTTGTCGTGCAGCCTTCCGCTGAAGGGCTTGCCTTCCTGAATACGATGGGGCTTTCGCCTCTGGCGGGCGTCGAGGATATGGAAAACCTGAAGACGGATGAAGAAAAGAGAGCATACCTGGCAGGGGCATTCCTTGGCGGCGGCTCTGTCAGCCGTCCGCAGAGCGATTATCATCTCGAGATGGTGACGCAGTCCCAGAAGTTCGCCGGGGAAATCGTGAAGGCGATGAAAGCTTTCCGCATGAATGCCAAACTGACGGACAGGAAAAATGATTATATAGTATATATAAAAGATGGCGATGAAGTGTCCGGATTTCTTCAGATCGTCGGCGCCGCCCAGAGCTACATGGACTTTGAAGGCGTCAGGGTCGTGAAGGACATGAGAAACCGCGTGAACCGTCAGGTCAATTGCGAGACGGCAAATCTGCAGAAAACGGTCGACGCGGCTGTCAGGCAGTCACATCTGGCGCAGACTCTGATGGACAAGGTCGGGGAGTCTTCTCTTCCGCCGAAGCTCCGCGAAGCCTGCGAACTGCGGCTCGCTCATCCGAATGCCAGCCTTTCCGAGCTGGCTGTCATCTGCGGCATCACGAAGTCAGGCCTGGCACATCGTTTCAAGAAGATGGAAGCGATGGTTGCGGAGCTTGGCGGAGTAGAATAATCCATTTGCCGCTTCCTGATTTTTATTCTATAATTGTCGTGCGTCCCTCTGATGGAGGAGCGCGCGGCATTTTTGATACATATTAGGATTTAATATAGAAGCGCCTCCGGGCGCAGAAAGCAGTGCGTGATTTGAAACTGAAACGTTGGCTGATGGGAATCCTGACGACACTTTTTGCAGCAGGTGCTGTGGGAGGTGCTTCGGCATCCCTTCCCAAAACGGATGGCAGCGTATCGCCGGGCATTTCCCCTGTGTATCTTGATTACAATCTGATCCCGATGCTGGTCAAGAAAGAAGATGGGAAGCTTATCTTTTCCGACTGTCCTGAATATGCGGATAACTACGGCATCCTTTATGAAGGAACGGTAGAAAAGGGGAAGGGCCGCGTCTATTATTACCACGTCAATGAGACGGGGAAGCCTGCCCGCGTCCTTGTGTATGCCAAGAGTGATAAAAAGCAGGATATCACAGTGACCAGAACGGTCAAGGGCGATCCAAGCGCAGATTACATGCCGACGGGCGCCACGCTTTCTTTCAGGGAGGCTGTGAATGAGGCAGGCGATCCTGTCCTTGTAAAGCTCCTGCCTAAGGAAAGGACCGTCCTTTTTGAAGATGACAAGAAGGGCATCAGGAGTGGAGACCTTGTGAGCGGCATTGTTGAAATCGAGACGAAGAAACCGGTTTCCCTTGGCGTTGCCATCGTTCCTGACGGTACAAAAGAAGATGTGAAGAAGGCGCTTGATCTTTCAGTTCCGCTTCTGCCTGACTCTCATGAAATGCGCGGCACATTCCCGATGGATGTATACATGGAAAATAAGCCATGGGATTTCTCAAAAGGAAATGCGGCCATTTCCATAGGAAATTCGCTGCCATTCCAGATGGGACGCGATGAGCTCAGCAAAGTCGACCGCGAAAATACGGGCGACTACGGCATTACGTACCATATGGTATTCCATTCCAGGGGAGCCGGGCGCTACAAGCTCTACATCAATGCACAGGGCGGTGTCTACCTTGGCACCTTCCAGATCAGCTATTATCCGAACCTTCCCCGCGTATACAGGACAGACGGGCAGAGATCCTTCCGCATGTTCGGAAACGGGACAGAAAGAGATTACATTGAAGCAGGCACCTGGGATATGGGACGCGATCTTTTTATCCGCTTCATCCCGGCAGGAGCTGCTTTTCTCCCCATCCGCTTCCTGATGGTCCCTGAACCTGCGCTTTCCGCAGATACTGTTAAAGAATCGTAAAAGGAATGTTCAGAATCTTACGCCTTGTGATACAATAAAGAAACAAGAAAAGAATAGAAATTCAGAAAGGATGAGCCTTATGAAGTTTATTCAATTTCGCATCGGAGACATCGTCCAGATGAAGAAGAAGCACCCCTGCGGCAGCCAGGAATGGGAAGTCATGCAGCTGGGGAGCGATATGCGCGTGAAGTGCTGCGGATGCGGACATATCGTCCTCATTCCAAGGCCGAAATTCCTGAAGGGCGCCAAGAAGGTCCTGAACAGGGATGTGACGCAGGATACGCCATTAGCCTCCAGATCGGAAGAG
>NZ_FR896449.1:7583-7967 GCF_000435155.1 Dialister sp. CAG:357
AGAGTCTACAGAGGGCTGAGGGGCTTTGTATATAAGAAGTTTGCTTCTTATAAAAAGTTTGAAAAAAACACTTGCAAGGTACGTATCCCTATGCTATAATCTGTAACTGTGATGAGGACGAACCGCCAAGTGAGCGAAAAAAGTCCTTGACGAAAGTAAGTAAGATGTGTATAATAAATACCATCACTTGCGTGCTGGCGTAGCTCAGTTGGTAGAGCAGCTGATTTGTAATCAGCAGGTCGTAGGTTCAAGTCCTATTGCCAGCTCCATATGTGGGTGGATTCCCGAGTGGTTAAAGGGAGCAGACTGTAAATCTGCCGGCTTTGCCTTCATAGGTTCGAATCCTATTCCACCCACCAATATCGCGGGGTGGAGCAGTTGGTA
>NZ_FR896450.1:0-297 GCF_000435155.1 Dialister sp. CAG:357
GTGTATTCCGCTTGGAATCGCAGATGCTGCCGGGAACTGGGAAGCTCGTATGCACGGGCCTTGGAAGTGATCGCGGCGCGAAGGAAGCGACGAATACGGCGTTCAATTTCCTGAAGGCAAATGCAAAGCGGATCAGCGGCTCCATCAGCATGACGTCGAAGGATTACAACATCAATTATCAGGATCTGCAGGGCATTGGAATTACAGACAAGCTGGCTCTGCCGACGGTTATTTCTATTTGCTCGATTGCGCTGAATCGTCCGACACAGAGTTCTCTTGCCGTGCTGGGAGAGATCA
>NZ_FR896450.1:365-5128 GCF_000435155.1 Dialister sp. CAG:357
AAACGCGCTGCAGGTATGCCTTGATAGCGGAGCAAAGAAGATTCTGCTTCCGATCACATCGGCAGCGGATATGGGAACTGTCCCGCCGGAGCTGATGGGAAGTTTTCAGATTATCTTTTATCAGAGCGCGGAGGACGCAGTGTTCAAGGCGCTGGGAGTGGAATAAGCATTTTTATTGAGGTATCGTATGAACGTAAGAATTGAGGAATCATTTGAACTGTTGTCCCAACAAGAATGGGATGATTTCTTAGCTGTAAATTATTTTGATAACATGATAATAGACGGCAGTAAATTTGGGATTATCGATGATTTTATTGGCAGTATAGGCAAGCCAAAGTTACCAGAAATAATTCAACAGCATAACAATAAAATTGGCGATTGCAAAATCACATACTGTTTTTGTAGACACTACTACGATAGAGGGATACCGGATGATCCGTGGTATAGTTCTCCAGGAGAAAACGGAGAATCAATACAATATTTTCCCTATTTTAAAAAAGAACATTGGATGAGAAAATATTAGTTCACGTATTTTTCCGACACGTATTATTTAAAGATGTCCGCTGTGTGGGATTCAATTGTTGAGCTTTTGAATTATTACTATGGATTAGAGTATGGATCTGATTAACGGCTAAAAAGTAATGTCTTGAAGTGGTTGAAAGACAATCAGAAAAATTTATATGATGAATTGGATGCCTTGCGGAAAGATAAGATATTCCAAGATGCCAATAAATATAGAACGGCAGTAGCTCATGGAATTTCAGAGAATGAAATCCATAATACCATTTTAGAAGAAAAAAATGTGACGGCTACATTCCCGAAAATAGATGAAAAAGGGAATGTTGTTTTTAAAAAAGTGAAAGGGAAAAGAATCTCTGCCACAGCAGGAGAATATACGAATGTAAAAACAATTATGGACAATATGCAAGATTATGCAGTTTTATCTGGAAATGAAATACAAAAGATTATTTCTATTATTCTTGCTAAGTAATAAACAGAAGGTTATTCGAAAATGTAAGGCTTTACTACTGGTATAGACAGAGTGTACAAGAACCTTTCAACGATAGCCATACTTTTTAACGATTGCAGATTGGGGGTGTCGCTTTTGGCTACAGCAACCGCAGCAGCATACGAATACAGAGCCGGAAGTGAGCTCCCGCTCTACGCCTCGAAACGCAGAAAAGCCCAGAAAAGCCCAGAAATAGCGCGGTTTCCGGGCTAAAAACACATAAGGGCATTGTATCAAAGATTACGTCTTGTTAGATACACTCCGTTCTCGCAAAAACATCCAAGTCACCATCTCAAGGATAAAATTGGACATATTCCCAAGGACGGACAAAAGCACAAAATGCCGTGGACTTGTTTCCAAGGACGAATAGGTGTCAAAAACACACTGAAAATATATTCAAAACATCCAGATGAGCTCTTGGAACCACATCGAAACCGTTTCCCTGCTGACGAGGGAGTAAAATAAAAAGGAGCCAGCCATGCTGATCAATTTCAATGAAATAAAAGAAGCTGTCTTCTCCGGAATGAATGGCGGGGAAGGAACAATGACTGTCCGGATGTTCAATGACAGCAAATACCGCATCATCCCGACGAAACTCCATCCGGGCGCATCGATCGGACTCCACAAGCAGGAATCCGGAGACGACATCAATTACATCCTTTCCGGCACCGGCAAGGCTATCTGCGACGGGAAAGAAGAAATCCTCACCGCCGGCTGCTGCCACATCTGCCCTAAAGGATCCTCCCATACCATCATTAATACTGGAGAAGACGACCTTACGATGCTGACCCTCGTCGTTCATGGATAGGAGGCAGCCATGAAATACAAGACCATCGACCACATCGTGATCACTACGGAAAATCTTGAGGCATGCCTTCATTTCTATGTCGATATCCTTGGCATGAGGGCCGAGGAGAAGAACGGGAGATACGCACTCTTCTTCGGGAATCAGAAATTCAACATCCATACAAGAAAAGCCGAATTTCTTCCTGCTGCCGGGAATCCCGAATACGGCAGTCTCGATCTCTGTCTTGCCATTGAAGGCAGCATCGAAGATGCCGAAAAGGAAATCAAGGAAAAAGGCGGCGCCATCGAAGAAGGCCCTGTCACACGCCATGGGGCGCGGGGTGAAATGAAAAGCATCTACCTGAGAGACCCCGACGGCAATCTTATCGAACTTGCCTCTTATGAAGGCTGAATTGGACCATTTGGAAGGAGAAATCTATGAACAAGGAAGAAACCTGCCAGTACCTCAAAGACCACGGAATCACTTTTGAGACCACCGAGCATAAGGCTGTATTCAACATGGAAGAACTGGCAGAGGTCAAGCTTCCTTATCCGGAATGGGACGCCAAGAACCTTTTCGTCAGGGATGACAAGAAAAGGAATTACTACCTCATCACCGTCAAGGGTGAAAAGCAGGTGAACCTCAAAGAATTCCGCAAGGCGCAGGGCCTGAGGGCCCTCTCCTTTGCCAGTCCCGATGATCTCTTGAAGTACCTCAAGCTCACCCCGGGCTCTGTCACTCCGCTCGGCCTTCTGAATGACGAAGAAAACGCGGTTCACTTCTACCTCGATGAGACATTTTTGAGCCATAAGATAGGTGTTCATCCCAATGATAACACAGCCACCATCTGGCTGGACACAGAAGACCTCATTCGCATCCTCAAAGATCACGGAACCGAAGTCAACATCGTGGAAATATAAAAAGGAAATGAAAAAGCAGCCCCAAAAAAGGACTGCTTTTTTAGTGCAAGAACCCGCCTTCCTCATTCCCTCTCGAGTTCCGGCGCTAAGACGAGTATATCGCCGTGTTTGATCACGGCGCTGCCGGAAGGAATGATGGTGTCTATGCCTCTCTTGATCAGGAGGACGCGGCGGGCGCTGGAGGAGGGGATGGCGGCAAGCGGACGATTGGCCGCTTCGCTTGCGCGGTCGACGACGACTTCTTCCAGAGCGTGATGCTCTTCATCCTCGAAACTGTGAGCCGCAAAGACCAGAAGGTCATTTTCCTTCAGAACCGTACTCCCGTCAGGCACAAGGACTTCGCCATTTCTCATAATCATCGCCACGAGAAGATCCCTCGGAAGCTGAAGCTCTGCCAGCGACTTGCCGCACCAGCTGCTCCCTTCCTTTAGGCGCAGCCGGACGAAGCTGATATCGCTGTCATCCTGGTAATCATTAAACGTCGTGCGGATATCCGCCGTAGGATCGATCATCGAAAGCTTCTTGGCCGCGAACGGAAGAAGCGTTCCCTGAATGGAAATCGAGAGAAGTACCATGCAGAACACAAGGTTATAAAGATTGTACGTAATGTCCACCTCGGCCAGCACAGCACCTATGGCAAATACAATCGAGGCCGCCCCGCGGAGGCCCGCCCAGGAAACCAGGGCAATCTGCTCCCGCTTGGCCCCGAAAGGCGCCAGGATCGCCGCGCTTACCAGAGGTCTTGCCACAAGCGTCAGGAACGTTGTCAGCACCAGAGCCGGCACAATCACAGACGGCAGATCCACCGGCGTCACCAGAAGTCCCAGAAGGAAGAAAATCATCACCTGCGCCACATTCGTCAGGACATCGAAGAAATGGACCAGGTACTTCTTCTGCGGAAGCTTCGAATTTCCGATATAAATCCCGCAGAGGTAGACACTCAGATATCCATTTCCATCAAACTCTGCCGGAATCGCATACGCCAGCACCATGATCGAAAACAGGAAAACCGTGTGACTCTGCTGTGAAGGAAGCAGCCGCGAATGCAGAAGCTTCAGCGCAAGCCAGCCGATTGCGAGCCCGAAAAAAGCTCCGATCAGAAGCTGCTTGGCCAGGAGCAGAGGAAAAGAAAACGCTGCCCCGCTCAAAAGCGCAATCGCCGCCATCGTCAGCATATAACTCATCGGGTCATTCGAACCCGACTCCACCTCAAGGAGCGAGTCCGTATGATACTTCAAAGCCAGCTTCTGCGAACGGAGAATGTTGAAAACTGAAGCCGCATCCGTCGAAGAAATCACGGCCCCGATCAGAAAACTCTCCAGCCACAAAAGCGACAGCGCGAAATGAGCGAATACAGCCACAGCTCCCGCCGTCCCCGCAACTCCCAGCGAAGACATTAGAGCTGCCTCGCGCAGAACCGGCCGCGCAGCCCGCATATTCGTCCCGAAGCCGCCATAAAACATAATGAAAATCAGGCACACTGAGCATACCAGGTTCACCAGCGCATAATGATCGAACTGAATCCGAAACGGCCCGTTCTCCCCGAAGAACATGCCCAGACCGACAAAAATGAGCAAAGAAGGAACAGGAATCTTCTCCAAAAACCGATTCAGCAAAATACAAATCAAAATCACAGCCCCCAATAAAAGCAAGGGTTGATTCAACCACACCACATCCTTCCCTAAGTAATAGAAAATACTCTATTTATAACTGTAACAGCTAGGACGCAATACTGTCAAATAATCAGAGCAAATCATCGATAATAAAAGGAAATATATGAGAAATTGGTAAGAATGGTATGGAAATGAGGGGGATAAGGAAGAAATGAGTGAGATTAGATGTATCGCTAAAACTTGCCTTCCCAGACGGGGAAGTACGCCCTTGACCTTGCTCTGGAAGAGAAGGTCGGGATAAGATTATGAAAGGTTTCAAACAAATAAACAGAGCTCTCTCTTTTATTCCTCTTGAAGCTGCCCCCGACGGAGAAAAGAATGCCTTTTACCTTGCTCAGGCAGGAGAAGACCTGCTACACAAGAACAAGCCCCAA
>NZ_FR896451.1:0-6763 GCF_000435155.1 Dialister sp. CAG:357
ATGCCAATTTTATATGTTATTATTTTTATCCCACGAGAAAGCGTGAAGAACCATAAATTTTATATTGGGTAAGTATACTTCCTGAAATACTGACGGTATTATTCGATGCGTCGCCTGACTCTTTATCGGGTATACTTCCGCCTGCAATAACGGATCCTGATAAAGAAGAATTACCTGACGCATTCGTCACATTCAGCGTATTCCCGCTGGTCGTCCCCGTGTCGCTGTTACCGGTAATTTTCGTATCCGTAATTGACCCCGTCAGCGTCAAAGCCTCAGCCTCTGCCGTCATGGCAGAAAATCCCATTAAGCTGGATACGACCAGAGCTGTCAAAATCTTGTACTCCCTTTTCATGATTGGCCATCCTCACCCTGAAGATGCAGCCCTGGGCATGCATCTAAAAAAAGAAACAAGTGCCTTCCTGCAAGGAATCCTCAGACCTTCCCAAGGCGCCAGATTCCTTCCCCCGAGCAGCCTTCCCAAGGCAGCTCATACACAATCAACAGGGCCAACAGGCACTTTCTTACTTTTAATCATAATTCTATGATAAAAAAATATCTATCTGTCAGAATTATAGAGAACTCCGTACGATAGATATGAACTATTTCTATAACGAATTATTTAAATGTAGATAGGCATTAACGGCATTCGATACCATCGAAAGAAAACCCCCACGCCCGCCAGAATGTCCCAAAACAGTACCATAAAATCTTTAGATACTGAACATACCCTCCATAAAAAAGCGGTAAGCTGTATAACCCTAAGGAAATGAGGGTATACTGCGGAAAATGACAGGAAAAATGCGGTAACACTCGAAGAACCTCGCTGACGCTCGCAGAACTGCACCTCCTCAGTCGACTCCGTCGCCAGCTCCCCCGTGGGGAAGCCTTTATGGTACGGTGCTTGCCGCCATTATCATTCTCAAAAGTCCCCGCTCAGGAATCCCGAGCATCGCGAGTTCTGCGGGATTCGGTGATGAATAAGGAATATGGTAAACTACATATAGGTATTCTAGGCGAAAAGGAGGAATTGTTATGAAGAAGATCCTGACTGGCGTAATCGGCTGCGTTTTCCTTTTTGTCATTTTCTCTTTTTTGTTTCCAATGTCGACTGTGAAGTCGACGGTCAATTTATACTGGATTCTCAACCATAGGCCTTTCGTCACTTACGTCGACTGCGAAAGGGTACTGAACCGAGCAGCTTCGAAGGACACCGTTTATTCCGACGTCAGCCGGTACATGGATGAAGGAACGTACAACAATTTATCGGTAAAGACAAAGTCTTTTTACCACGATGGCCAGCCCTGGGATGACACAGTGCACGTGATCCAGCAGCAGAAGGAAAAGGATGCCGACGCCAGTTAGCCGTACTGGCCGAAGGAGATTCATGGAAAGTGATCAAGTACATCGAACCAATAGACAGCACCTGGTACGCCCCGACCTATTTCGAACACGTCTATTCCGCAATCCTCCCGGACGTGAAGAAGTGAATGAACCTTCGAGAGCGCCGCTAACACTCGCCTTCCCAATAAGGAAAAAGGGCTGCAGACCGGTCTTGACCTTGCCCTGGAAGGGAAGTCAAGTTTAATACCATACAACCTCGCTGACGCTCGATAACTGCACCTCCTCAGTCGACTCCGTCGCCAGCTCCCCCGTGGGGAAGCCTTTCTGGTGCGCCGCTTACCGCTATTATCATTCTCAAAAGTCAACGCTCAGGAATGACGAGCGGTGCGAGTTCTATTTCCCCGCGCGCCGCTAATGCTCGCCCCCATTTTCCCCACATGAAAAGGACACCGATTTTTCTCCGGTGTCCTTTTTTGCTTTCGCTATTTCTTATTTCCTCCGCTTCTCCCTTAGAATTTATAGCGGTACGACAGGATGAGGTTTCTTGGGGTCGCGTAGTAGTCGCTGGTGGTGTGGGAGACGATGTCTTTGCGGTTCAGGAGGTTGTCGATGGCGAGCATGATGTCGCTGGATTTGTTTGGCGAGTATTTCACGGTCATGCTGGTCAGGAGGTATGGTTTCACGCTGTGGGAATGAGCAGCAGTCGGCGACTGGACGCGGTCTGCGAGGTAGGAGAAGTTGAGGGCTGTGGTCCATTTCTCTTTTTCGTAGCCTACGCCGCCGGTGAGAAGGATGCGGCCGTAAGAGCGGTCCCAGTATCTCTTGGCGGATGTTTTTTCTGTGGTCTGCTTGCTTTTCGGGTTCTGCCATGTGAGGCCTGCGTGCCAGGTGAAGCCGTTGTCTTCCTGGCCTCTGATGCTGGCTTCGATGCCGTGGTTCTTGAAGTCTTCGTTGATGGCATACCAGCGTCCGGAGGTGCCGGAGTAGGAGATGTTGTCGTCGATTTTTTCGGTGAAGAGGGCGACTTTGTACTGGCGGTTGGTTTCTTCTTTCTTCCAGCCTGCTTCGTAGTGGAGGCCTTTCTGCGGTTTCAGGTCCGGGTTTCCGATGATGTTGCTGATGCCGCCTGCCTGCTCGCGGGAGTACATCTGGCTGAAGGTCGGAAGGACGAAGGATTGTCCTACGCTGGCGTAGAGGCTCTGCGTATTGTCCAGTTTGTGCAGGTACTGTGCCTGGCCGCTGAAGTTGTGGAAGTTCTGGATGCCGCCGGTGGTCCATGTGCCGCGGCCGCTCAGGGTCAGGACGTCCTTGGCCGTGAGATTTTTTTCCCAGGATCCGAAGGCGGAGATGATGTTGCGTCCGGTATCGCTCGTTTCATTTTCAAAGGTTTCCCTGACGAGGGATGTGCCGATCAGGAAGGTCTGGTCCGGATTTCCATCCCATACTTTCTGCACGTCGTAGCCGTAGGTCTTGTTCTTTTCCTGGCCGCGTACGGCCTTCGGCGCCGCGTATTTCTTGCCGGTTGAGGAATAGTAATCGGTGCCGTGGGTCTTCAGTGTGTTGTAATTGTAGAAGACGTGGCCGCTGATGCCGTCCAGGCCATGGAAATTGAACTGCAGGAAATCCTTGTCGTTTTCGTACCGGCGGATGTAGCGGGGATGGTCGTTCATGTCCTCGTAGTCCGGATCGGTGATGCCGGTATAGGTGTAGGCCCAGCGGCTGGCTGATTCGTTATGGTTGTACAGAAAATCCGCATGGTCATTGAGTTTGTACGTGGCAAGGAAATCATTCTTCTCTGAGCCGAAGAAGCGCTGCTTCATTTCCACGGGGACGCGTGTCTTGTCCGGCTTGATGGAGGAGTCGGACGAGGAAACGTATCCCAGTTTCCCCCATTTATTGTACGTGTATGCGATGGAGAGGTCTCCTGCATTCGCTGTGACGGCGTATTCCTGGCGGCCTTTGTTGCCGAGGCCGACTTTCACTTCGTTCGGCAGTGTCTTCTTGGTGATAATATTGATGACGCCGCCGGTCGCCTGGCTGCCATAGAGGACAGCTCCGCCGCCGCGGACGACTTCGACGCGCTCGACAGCGCTGGTCGGAATGTTTTCCAGATTGTAATTCGTGCGCCAGTTGATCGGCGTGCCGTTGATCATGACGACGGTCCCGTTCGAAACGCCGCGGATGACGTTCTTGGTCGTCATGGACGATACGGAAGTGCCATTCGGTCCCATGCCGGCATCGATGACACCGTCGAGGTACTGCAGAGCGACCTGCAGATTGTCCGCGCCGGTCTGCTCGATCTGCTCTTCGGTGAAGGTCTGCGTCGCAGCAGGAATCTCCGCATCGGATTTCTCATACCGCGTTGCCGTGACGACGACTGGATTCAATGAATACACAGCGTCACTTGTCCCGTCCGCTGCGCAGGCGTTCCCATATGCGCCTGCCATGAATACTGAAAGTACTGCTCCCGTTAATAACTTCCCTTTATACATCAAATTTCCTCCTCAATGAATGATGATAAAAGGTTTCTCATTCCCCGATTTCCGAACCCTCTCTTTCTTTTTTAATTTATTATTATATGAATTCTTATTATTTACTCATCTATTATATACTAATAGTTCATCATTTGCACCAATATATTAAATCTTGACCTAACTTATTATTAATTGGTATCAAAGAAACAGGGCAGGCCTGCTTTTCTTTGCGTCTTTCTCAATCCGAACCTATAATAAAGGTAAGAAAATCAATACGGTCTTATCGAAAGGAGGATCATGATGAAACTTCCTGTTATTTTTGCCGGACACGGAAGCCCGATGATTGCGCTCGAGGATAACGAGCTGACAAAGGAATTCCAGAAAATCGGAGAGAGGGTCGTTTCCGAATTTGAGAAGCCAAAGGCCATCCTTTCCTTCTCCGCCCACTGGTTCACCCGCGGGACGTACGTCCAGAGCGATCCCGAACCGCGCCAGGTCTATGATATGTACGGATTCCCGAAGGAACTCTACGAAGTCCAGTAACATCCCAAAGGCTGCCAGGAACTCACCGACGACATCCTCGCCCTGCTGCCGGACATCTCCATCAACGACGACTGGGGCATCGACCACGGCACATGGACCGTCCTCGTCCACATGTTCCCAGGCGCCCCGATCCCCGTCGTCCAGCTCTCCATCGATGGCATCGAAGGGCCGCAGAACGCCTACGACATAGGAAAAGCCCTCGCGCCCCTGAGAGAAAAAGGATACCTGCTCCTTGGCAGCGGCAACATCGTCCATAACCTCAGAAGACTAGAATGGGACAACCCCAACGGCTCCCCGCAGGCCGACCGCTTCGACGCCTTCATCACGGGGCTCGTCAAAAAGAGAGACAACGAAAAAATCATCCACTACGAAGACAACCCCGACGCCGCCTACGCCGCCCCGACAGCCGACCACTTCCTCCCCTTACTTTATACACTAGGCGCCGCCCAGGGAGAAAAACCCGAGATCTTCAACAACGTAAGAAACACCGGATCCCTCTCCATGACAGGATATTTATTTGGATTTGGGGAGAAGTGAAGAGAGGGAATGATGATGGGAGCGGAGAGAAACCAAACAACCTCGCTGCGCTCAGGAACTGCACTCCTTCCTGTCACTCCGTGACACCCTTCCTCGCTGAAACAGGTTTTCTCGATTCTGATGGGTAGTATCGAACGAGATTTAATACGGTTTTCATTTACGGTAAACGCATTTAAATCGCCATTGATAATAGCCGTTTTCGCCGGCACGGAAGGTTTTGACCTGCCCCAGCGGGGAAGGCGCGGTCAGCCAATCATTTAACTGTTGCTGACGAAAGGAATGCAGTATTCATCGCATTTTAAAATATGAAAAGGTTCTACGAGCGGAGCGAGGTTTTGCGGTTTTAAAACCATACAGCCGCCTTGCAGGCTAGGAACTACATCTCATTCCCTGGCTCCGCCAGGACCTTCTCCTTCGGAGCAAGGTTAACACCCTTAAACCTCGCGTTGCTCGATAAAAACCTTAAAACCAAGGCTGCGCCTCGAGGAAAACCGGAAAACCTCGCTGACTCTCAAGGACGCCCAAGCCGCAAAAAAGGCCCAATGCATTTGCATGAGGCTCTCTTTGTATATCTCCGATTTTAAACTGCTCTGACAGCTCCCCCATCTGAGTGTCTTGCTGCTCAGTGCGGGTTACCTGCGGCGGTTTGTGGCGTGCTCGTATTCATCTTTCAACCACCGTACGTCCACGGTCAAGCCATAATTTATATCCTTCAAATCAAAATATTTATAGGACAGTAGGTGTTCTTTGTTAAACATGCTTGGAAGTTGCGGTTCGCCTGTTTGGTCTTCCTTTTCGATACGTTCCAGTAACTCGCCCGGGAACATGTCCTTTATGATACCACGCCCGGCGCCGGCGGTCACATGAGGATAATGGTTTCCTTTGCCCGGCTCCATGGGCCGCGTCCCCTTGAAGGTAATCTGGAATTCCCAATTGCAGCCGTAATCATAGATCATGGTCAGCTCGTCCCCGGGCGCAAGCTTCATTTTCTCCAGATGCACCCGGTTAGGCCGGCTTGCCTTAGGTCCATCGGGATCGAAGCGAAGCTCATACCGTTTACCCTTATAGTACAAACAGAACATGTGATCACGCCCCGTGTTAAAGACCACCATGATCGTGTACGCCAGCTGGGCCAGAGTAGACTTGGCAGAAATATCGATATCCCGCCAAATCTTATCCTCCATCTCCTTCACAGCCACGTGGAAAGAATAAAGTTCTGCCATAAAATGCGCCTCCAAATACAAGAATGGGACACAAAAACAGAAACTGCATCCCCTGCCGAATTAATTACTGCTAAAAAGCCCGGGCTCAAACCACCCGATCATCATCGTTCTTCATAACTGTATACACTATAAAATAAAACAACGTCAATAGCAAACATTGACACCATTTTTTATGAAATGGAGGCGGTGGAGCGAGAATGAGCTGTCCCCGTTAGGGGAGAGTGGCGCCGGAGGCGACGAAAGGGGTTCATTACCACGAGCTACGCGAGGTTGTGTGGTGTTAAACTCGCCTTCCCAGACGGGGAAGGTGTCCGGCCTCAAATACTTATGCCGGACGGATAGGGTTGATTATTCATTGGGTTTTATAAAAGGTTCCGCGAGCAAAGCGAGGTTGTGTGGTTTTGAACTTGATTTTGCCCTGGAAGGGAAGGTGTTGCCGAATGGCGACGGATGAGTTGCATTTCTGCAAGGCAGAGCCTTGGTTGTATGGTTGTGTGGTGTTCTTTTAAAAAAGCATATTGATATAGAAGCGTACCTCGGCACTTTAGCGATGACACGAGAGCGGCGAATCAACATGATTAAAACCATACAGCCGCCTTGCAGGCTGGGAACTACTGTATCCGTCGCCTCCGGCGACACCTT
>NZ_FR896452.1:0-4913 GCF_000435155.1 Dialister sp. CAG:357
TTATTCATCCCCCAAATTTCCGTGAAGAGCCAAACCTAACGCTGCTCGACGGAAATGAATCATTAAGAACCGTATAACCGGACTTCGTCCGTCAGTAATCAACCCTATCCACCCTTCGGGCACCTTCCCCGTCTGGGAAGGCGTGTTTGACTTCCGCTGGGACTTTTCCTGACTGGCGTTAATTTCCTGCAGCAAAAAAGCCGTGACAAAATGCAGGATCATTTCGTCACAGCTCTTTGTGATTCTTATTTATTTTTTGCCTTTTCTGAATGGAATGATTTTGGCTGGTTCAGCTTTTCTGGGTTCTTTGATATAGAATCCGTCCACGTTTTGAGAGAAGGGGTTCAGGATTACTTCCGGAAGGTCGCTGTTCTGAAGGGCGGGGATGATAGCCTCAAGTGCTTTTCTGATATCCCAGAGGATGAGGTCGATGTAGATGTGGTGAAGGCCTGTGGCCACGCCCATGACTGTGCCGTTCTTACCTATGAGGTCCTCAATGGTTTCTCTGACGTTGAAGAGTGTATCGGGTACGAGGTCTTCTTGTATGTCTTTTGTGGGTATGCAGAGGAAAACTGGTGCTACAGGGAGGTCCAACAAGTCGTCCAGGTTGCCGTCTTCACCAAATTCGTAGGATGTGACCAATTCTTTGCAGCGTGCTGTGCCTGCAAAGATGTCGCCTCTCCATCCGTCTTCATCATTGATGTCTGGTTCTCGTGTATAGGGGCGCGCTTCCATCAGTTCCTCTTCCGGGTCGACATCAATTTCTTTTCCTTCTTTTCGGAGAAAGTCCGGAAGATCTGCCAGAGTCATGCGGATTCCTTTTTCGGGAAGTTTCTGAAATGAAAAGCTGTTGATATTTTCCTCAAAGGCATAATCTCCTATGGCTCTCATAAGGGCATCTACAGCCAGATCCGGTGCGTCATTTTTGACCACGTTTTCCAATTTATTATCAATTGTGATGTCGTAGTAGGTATTATTGTCAGGAAGCTGCATCTCTTCTACAGAAATATTGATTTCATTCCACGGTACATGAACTGTCCCGTCATCAATGGCTCCGTCTTTTTCTATTTTCCTGCCGACATGGATATTCCATTTCTTTGTGACCGATTTTGGTGCATGGTCTTTGATGCATTTCATTGCGTAGAGAATGTAAGGTCTGCCGAATAAGCGCAGGTAGAGATCATACTTCTTGCCTTTCCCATTTACGCTTTTACCGACGTTGATTCTGGGGAGGAAACCCAGTTCCCATGATGCATCCCTGACGTTTTCCATGGCTTTTAACCCCGGGAATTCACCGGTTCCGACCGGCCCTTTTTCTATTGCGTCAATAATTGCATTTTCATTTTTCTTGAATACTTTCCAGAAATCCTCTGCGCGCTTAACGAAGGAGTCATTGATATCAATTAAATCGTCATCATCATCGTAATCTTCGTCATCATCATCGAGACTGCCAGAGTCGTCAGAGCTATAGGGATCAGGCATCGCAGATAATCCTGCTGATATTCCTTCATATGTTTTCCGTATTTCTTCATATGTCAGACTGCCGAGGTCGGTGAATGGCTTTTCCTCAGGATCATCCTCGAAATCGTATTCGCCGATATCTCCGATGTCTTCTCCCATTTTGAGCAGCTTTATATTCAATTTCGAACCTTTGATCATTTCACGGATATCACTCTTAGATATAGTATCTCCGCCTTTCGGGTAAAGCTTCAGTGCCTGATTCAGATAGGGAAGTGCTTTCTCATCCTGGAAGGTAAGGGCGTAGAGGTGCCCCATGAAAAGATTCCAATCATAATCCTTTTTCATTTCATCCGCGTGGCGCTGCATGATTGTGATGGCCCTTTTGCGGAATTTCGGATGATCGGGATTATCAAAGCTTCCAATTTGCCTGTAAATTTTTGCCAAAAGCAGATCTATCTCTCCGGTATGAAGGCTTGGCGGAAGATATTCCAGTTCGGCCATGGCAGGTTTCAAATCTCCATTTTTCTGCATCTCGCCGGCAGCATCAAGAATTGCCTCCGTACACATCTGCTGCATCACCGGAGGAATCGCCTCATAGAAGTTTCTAATATGTTTGATAAGATTTACAGCGGCTTCCAGGTCCCTATCCTGTTCTTCATTATTTTTCTTCATGATCTTCCTCTTTATTCCAAATGCCAGTCGTCAACTTGATGAAATATGCCTTTTTCGTCACGCTCGAAGGCAGAGCCGCAGGGGGCTTTCAGGAGCGGGAGGACGTCGGGATCGATGGAAACGATGGTGATGAGTTTGTAGATGCCAGAGTTTTCCGGTTTGTCCATGTACTCATGGCTTTCATCGCCTGCCATGAAGCGCCAGCCGCTGTCCCATTCTCCGGCGGGTTTCGTGCGATAGCAGAAGCCTACCTGCATCTTTTCCACAGCGACACGCTTTGTGGAAATACAGCCGTCGGGGCCTTCCCATTCTGTAAGCTGGATTTTTCTGTCCTCCATGAAAACAGCCATTTTCATTCTGGATTCATTCAGGATCACGCCTTCTCTATATTTGCCACAGCGCATGACTGAGTCCTCCTTGTTCCCAGGATTGTTATCCTGTATATATTCATTCTATCAGATGAAAGCCCCCTCGTCATTGATTTCCATCGTTTTTGTTCATGATGATTCTATCGCTCTGGCAGCAGAGGCATTCTTTACCATTGGATAAGAAAAGCCGGGCAGCGTATTCAGTTTGCCCGGCTTTTAAAGTTCATATGAAATTAGCTGTTCTTTCCCGGAGATTTCTTTTTGGCATAGGTCCAGTCGCAGGAGCTTTCGCAGCGGTAGACGCGGCGGAGTTCATCCCTGACTTCCATCAGTGCAAAGCCGAGCATGTTCTCGCCTTTCCAGTCGCGCGGATCTCTTGCTTCTTCGTCGTAGGCGGATGCGCCGATGCCCCAGATGGTGTCATACGGGCTTGCTTCCACGATGATGTTCTCTCCTGTGGAAAGGAGAAAATCACGCAGTTTCTTGTTCTGTGTGAATTTGCGCCAGTTGCCGTTGACGACAATCGAGTGCTTGAATTCGTCCCAGACGTCCTGTTTCAGGTAAATGACAGTGCGGCCGAGGGCCTGAATGACAGCCGGGTCGTCGCTTTCAAATATCTTTTCCCTGACTTTTTCATCGCTGAAAAGGTCTGCTTTTTCGGCCATCATGTACTGCTCCATGCAGTTATATTGATAGATGCCGACGGAAAATTTGGACGGATACCACTGGCTGAGGCAGGACTGCGTCAGCGTGCCGTCTTTTTCATCATGGTCCCAGAAGTAACAGAAAGGCCGCCCGTTTCCTTCTTCCCATTCTTTGATGAGCTGCGCCCTGGTGTACTTGGGCTTGCCGCCTTCGCGCCATGCGCAGGTCGAGTAATTCTTGTAACGCAGAAGTTCGGTTTTATCTTCTCCGTCCCACCAGCCTTTCCAGGTGATGCGTTCCGGGAACATTTCCCGATAGACTTTCTTTTCCTTTGGCGTCATCATTTTGAGCCATGTCTGGAACTTTTCTGCATAAGCTCCGCCGAAGCCTGTCCTCCAGCCGACGGATGAGCGTCGGATATATGGGCAGACCATCCAGGGCGGAGGCATGATCCTCCTGCCTTGGAATTCGTTATACCCCGTAATATTCACTTTCATAGATCATTCCCTCCAGATTTAAAAATTCTCTTCCAAGATTTTCCCCCGAAAATCCGAAGAGGCATGACCTTATACGCTTATTTTATCAAAAATATACATGCACGTCATTATTATGACGATTTATTTAAATTTTTAAATAAATCTGCACAAAAAGCAGGTTCTTCCGTATAAGCATAGGAGCAAAAACGCACCGTATCTTGCAGTGTGTAGGTTTGTGGACGGAGGAATGAGGAAATAGAAAGTGGAGACTGTAAAAACTCACAAAAGAAGTATTGATGGATAAAACCGTACAACCAGCCTGCGGCTGATGGTAATTAACCCCTTTCGGCGTGAGAGGAATGGCTTTACTTAAAACTGCACCCCTTTCGGCCATTATGGAAATAACACAAACATTTCTGTGATTTCATATGTAATCATTGGTATAATGGCCACTTCCCCCGAAGGAGGCAGCCTCGCAAGGAATAAAAGAAAGAATTCAACTCTTATTTGTTTGGAACCTTATGTAACCCCATCCCTACATACTCCTTCCCCTAACGGGGACAGCTAAATCTCGCCGCCCTCGCTTTTCCCCAATTTCCCAATGAAAAAAAGCGTCCTTCTATTTCTGGAAAGAACGCTTTTTCATTGTTGATTAGTAGAGTTTTGCGCCTGCCGGGATGTGGTTGTCGACCATGAGGAGGTGGAGTTTTTCTTCGCCTTCTTCTTCATGGATGGCAGAGAGGAGCATGCCGCAGGAGTCGATGCCCATCATAGCTCTCGGTGGCAGGTTGACAATCGCGATGAGGGTCTTGCCAACGAGTTCTTCCGGTTCATAGAATGCATGGATGCCGGAGAGGATGATGCGGTCGGTGCCTGTGCCGTCGTCGAGAACGAATTTCAGGAGTTTCTTGGATTTCTTGACGGCTTCGCAGCTCTTGACTTTGACTGCTCTGAAGTCAGATTTGCTGAATGTATCGAAGTCTACATAGTCTGTGAAGAGTGGTTCTACTTTGGCTTTGGAGAAGTCGATTTCGCTGTTCGGCTTGAAGAATCCATCGTTGCCTGTTTCTGCCATGGCAGCTTCTTCAGCAGCTTTCGCGTTTGCTTTTTCCTGTGCGGTTTCCGGTTTCATAGCCGGGAAGAGGATGATGTCGCGGATGCTGGAGGAGTCGGTCATGAGCATGAAGAGACGATCAAGGCCGATGCCGAGGCCGCCTGTAGGAGGCATGCCGTATTCGAGGGCGGTGAGGAAGTCTTCATCGATCGGATGAGCTTCGTCGTCGCCGTGTGC
>NZ_FR896452.1:4938-9978 GCF_000435155.1 Dialister sp. CAG:357
GTGCTCTTTCTTCTACCTGCATTTCGAAACGTTTTCTCTGATCGATCGGGTCGTTTAATTCGGAGAAGCCGTTTGCGAGTTCGCGGCCGTAGATATAGGATTCGAAGCGGATGGTGTATCTCGGGTCCTTCGGATCGAGTTTGGAAAGCGGGGATACTTCGATCGGGTGTTCAGTAATGTGAACTGGCTGGATCAGTTTTGCTTCTACGTATTCATCGAAGCAAGCGGAGAGGATCTTGCCGAATCCGTCGAATTCGCCGTATTCTACATGGAGTTTGTCAGCAATCTTGCGAGCGTCTTCGATGGTTTCGCATGCATCGAAGTCTTCACCTGTGTATTTCTTGACAGCGCCAGCCATGGTGAGTCTTGGCCACGGGCCTTTGACGTCGATTTCGGTGCCTTCATAGGTGAATTTGGTTGTGCCGTAGGATGCGAGTGCGCAGGCTTCGACGATTTCTTCTGTCTGTTTAATGACGTCTTCGATGTCGCCGTATGCCTGGTATGTTTCGATGGCTGTGAATTCCGGGTTGTGACGGGTATCCATGCCTTCGTTTCTGAAGTTTCTGGTGATTTCGAAAATTCTTTCATAGCCGCCCACGAGGAGTCTCTTCAGGTAGAGTTCCGGTGCAATGCGAAGGTACATGGTCATGTCGAGTGCATTGAAATGAGTGGTGAATGGCTTTGCGTTTGCGCCGCCATAGAGTGGCTGGAGAACCGGGGTTTCGACTTCGAGGAATCCGTGGTCGGTGTACCATTTGCGGATAGCTGCCATCATGGCTGCTCTCTTGACGAATGTGGTGCGGACTTCAGGATTGACCATGAGGTCGAGGTATCTCTGGCGATAACGCTGTTCCTTGTCAGTCAGGCCGTGCCATTTTTCCGGCAGCGGACGGAGGGATTTGGACAGCATGGTGAAGTGGTGTACGCGGACGGTGAGTTCACCGGTATGTGTGGTGAATACGACGCCTTCGATGCCAAGGATATCGCCCATGTCGACGAGCTTCCAGAGGTCCCATTCCTTTTCGGAGAGGACGTCTTTTCTGAAGTATAACTGGATGTCGCCTGTCTGGTCGCGGAGGACTGCGAATGCTGCCTTGCCTGCGCCGCGGCGGATCATGATGCGGCCGGCGATGCGGACCGTGGTTTCATTCTTTTCAAGTTCTTCTGCGTTTGCACGGATATCAGCTGCATGGTGGTCCCATTCAAACTTTTCACCGTATGGTTCAACGCCAAGAGCACGAATCTTGTCCAGCTTCTCACGGCGAACGATCATCTGGTCATTCAGCTTCGGGCCGCCGGTCTGTACGTTCTTGTTCTGATTATTCTCTGCCATTAGAAATTCCTTTCAACTAGTGTATTTCTTCATCAGGATCTTAGTCGTCGATGCTGATGACTTTGTACTTGATTACGCTGTTCGGAGCGTCTGCTTCAACGATGTCTCCAGCTTTAGCGCCTACGAGGGCACGGCCTACCGGGGATTCATTGGAGATGCGGCCTTCGAATGGGTTGGATTCAGCGCTGCCGACAATGGTAACGGTTTCTTTTACGTGTTCTTCCATATCTTCGATGGTAACGGTAGAACCAACGACAATGCGGTTCTTTTTGCCTTTGACGATGATCTGAGCGGTACGGATCTGCTGTTCCAACTGAACGATACGGCCTTCCAGGAATGCCTGGGCATTCTTTGCTTCATCATATTCGGAGTTTTCCGAAAGGTCGCCCATTGCAATGGCTTCCTTCAAACGCTGGGCTACTTCCGCACGTTTCGTGGTGCGAAGGTCTTCCAGCTCCTTCTGCATCTTTTCAAGGCCTTCTTTGGTAATCAGGGTCTTCTGCATTTCTGCCATGACAATTTGCCTCTTTTCTTAAGTATTTCTTAAACACAAACAAGACGCCCTGCGTAAGGGCATATTTCATAGTATATAGCAGAATAAAAAGTCATGTCAATGGAAATCGGGAAATATCGCGGAAAGGTTTCAAAAGTCTTTGAGATTCTTTATATATAAAGATATATATTATTAATATAATTAGTACATTATAGAGAAGGATGGAAATTTGGAAGGGACAGTGCTTGCTAAAAATGCTCTTTCAATTTTAAATGGTATCCTGATCGTTTGGGAATTTATGGGATGGAGAAAGAAAATAATACGACCGCGCTGCACCTTGAAAGAAATCAACCCGATCCAACTCTTTTAGAAAATGAACCCCTTTCGGCGCATGCGCGCCACTTTCCCCTGACGAGGACAGCTTCACGCGGAATAAAAGAAAAAGCTCAGCTCTGATTTGTTTCGGACCTTTCGTACCCCATCCCATACTCCCTTCCCCGTCTGGGAAGGCAAGTTTAAGCCAAACAACCGAGCTGCGCTCGTGGGAAATGAACTTCATCCGTCGCCTTCGGCGACACCTTCCTCTACGAGGCAAGGTCAAACACCCTTAACCCAAGGCTGCCTCTCTCCTCCCTTTTGCTTCTTTTTTGGCTGATTCTATGGGACTGGCGGGGATCTGGGGTTGGCTGCGGTCAATTTCGGGTCGGTGAGTACCCTTAAATTTCCTGAATTTCCTGTAAATTTCCGGGATAGATATGGATAGAGGATGATGGCGTGCGTTTTTCTTCGTTTTTCATTTTATTGATTTCCTGTTTTCTTCCGATTTTTCTCTCTGTAAAAAGTGGGGATTTCTTCGAGGCAGACTAGGAAATTCTTATATAAAATAATTCTTTACCTACGATAGCAAAAAAACTTTTATTCTCATTTTATCTTCTTTTTTCTCATTTAAAATTTGAAATTTTGCTCTGTGGGGTTATTTGGGGGCATTTTAGGCGTTTTCAGGCGCTGAGGGGCCAAATGGATTTTAGGCAGTATACAACATTGTGTATTTTTATTTTGTACATTGCATAATTATTTACATATAGATACTATGAAATTTGAGGTCAAAAGCTGAAATGCGCCATAAAATGGGCATTCTGAGATTTTCTGCATTTCTATGTCGTAAAAATGGATACATATTGATCTATAATGCCAATCCATGCCAATCCGTGATGGCTAGCGTTTTCTTCCGTTTTCCTCGTTTTTCCTTCAAAGTTCTCAAAAGTCCGTGGTACTTTGTGTTCAAAAACTTTACAAAAAAGTTTTAAAAAAGGTCTTGTCATACCCCTTCATCTGTGGTATATTTCAGTAAATAAAAATTCACCGCGCCCTGCAGAAGTGCAGTAGAGCAGCGCCTGGCGGTCTGCGTCAGATGGTTTTCTTTTTCACCCTGTTTCTTTCACCATAATGAAAGCAAATGGGGTTCATGCATGCCTTGATGATTTCACGACAGCATCATCCGGTTCATTCCGGGACAACTTTTCCCCCTGTCAGAGGATTCCCTCTGATTATGGAAGCAACAAAAGAAAGAAGGGAACAACCTTGTCTAAGAGCAAAAAAATGGGAGTCGTCCAGTTAACGACAGTCACTGCCATCAACATGATGGGTTCCGGTATTATTCTTCTTCCAGCTACGCTGGCTGAAATCGGGACGGTCTCTATTTTCGCATGGATTCTTGCCTCCATCGGTGCAACTTTTCTCGCTTACGCTTTCTCTAAGTGCGGGATGTACACGAAAAAGGTAGGAGGCATGGGCGGTTACGCAGAATACCGCTTCGGGAGAGCCGGCAATTTCCTCTCCAACTTCTGCTACACGATTTCTCTGATCATCGCCAACGTTGCTATTGCAAGCGGCGTTGTCAGCTACGGTTCTTATGTTTTCGGTTTCAACCTTGATCCGGTTGAAGTCTGCCTGGCTACAATCGGCGTCCTTCTGGCCGCTGCTACGATCAGCCTCGTAGGACCTAAGAATTTCGGCAAGTTCTCCACCCTGGGCGTTATGTGCGTCGTAACCCCGGTCATCGGCCTGCTTTTCGCAGGTGCATTCTTCTTCAGCCCTGACGTCTATGTACAGGCTTGGAACCCGGGAGATCTTCCTTTCTACGAAACAATGAAGCAATCCATCGCAGTCATTCTCTGGGCTTTCCTTGGTCTTGAAACTGCATGCGCTAACTCCGACACTGTTGAAAATCCGGAAAAGAATGTTCCGATCGCTGTTCTTGCAGGCACACTGCTCGCAGGCGCTTGCTACACCACTTCCACCGCTATCATCGGCGGCCTCGTTCCTTACACTGAACTGATGAATGCCAATGCTCCTTTCGGTCTTGCATACGCTACCATGTTCGGACCAACCGCAGGCTACATCGTTTCCTGCATGCTCGTCTGCTCCTGCTTCGTATCCCTGACCGCTTGGCAGTTCACCGTTTCTGAAGTAGCTAGAGAAGCTTCCTCCATCGGACTCTTCCCGAAGTTCTTTTCCACTGTAAACCGTTTCCGTTCTCCATATGCAGCTATCGGTACTCTGGTAGCTATCCAGATCGTCATGACTCTCTCCACCATGAGCCCGACCCTGCTTAAGCAGTTCAACGTACTCATCAACTTGGCTGTCATGATCAACCTGATTCCTTACCTCCTGGCTATGGCAGCTGTCGCTGATCTCCAGAAGGTAGAAATGATTCCGCATGACAAAGCAAAACTTGCCAACATGGCAGCTATCGTCGGCGGCATCTACAGCGTATACGCAGTATACGGCTGCGGCTGGTCTGTCATTCTGGAAGGCGCCTTCGTAACAGCTATGGGTCTCCTGATTTACTTCATCGTTTCTCCAAAGCTCCGCTACAGCGCTCCGCGTATGGAAACCTATCCGCCAATCAAGAAATAATTGAACGTGAAAATCTCCGCAGAAATGCGGAGATTTTTTGTGGGCGGATTAAGGAATGATATCTGGGCTTGAGCCGGAGGGAAAACTGTAAACAGATACAGCATGTCCCCAGCCGCAGGCTGGTTGTGATGTTTAGCAATCATCCAGTCAGAAGTCATGAAAAACCGTACAACCGCGATAAGATCGCGCAGAACTGCACCCCTTTCTGCCGCATCCGCGCCATCCTTCCCCGTTGGGGCAGGTCAAAACCTTCCTGTACAGGGGGACGCGGACAAAAAGTTGGACCAATTGACAG
>NZ_FR896453.1:0-3491 GCF_000435155.1 Dialister sp. CAG:357
AGACAACCCGTCCAACTACCTGCTGATGCAGGCAATGGGCCCGAACGTAGCAGGCGTTATCGGTACTGCAGTAGCTGCAGGCACCATGCTGGCTCAGTTCGGAGGCTGATCGTAAGATCATCCCGAGCAATAAAAACGCATCTCTTCGGAGGTGCGTTTTTTGTTTGCCAAAGTGGAGAAGGCTTAGACTTATAGGACATTTCGTGTTGGTTTTAGGGCCGATGGAGCCAGTGTTTATCAGGCTTTATCGGCAATTTAAGATTTCACAGGAAATCGCAGGGGGTATCGCGTAAATAGACTTACCTGTAAAGGCAGGGGGCAGGAATCCAATATACCGTTCGCCCTTATCAAGGAAAATAAGGGCAAGGCAAGCTTGAAATGAGTCCTTTTGCTTCAAGCCGCAGGACTGTCTCTGCCGGAGAAAGTGATTCTGCTGCCAGTGGATTTTTTGATAGAAGGAATGATGACTCATATACTTTTGCAAGAATCGATGGAAGTTCATCCGGTAAAGGCAGTATGATCTCTCGGATTGCAACCCCGCCTTCCCACGCGGTCAGCGCTGTGGATGGGAAGGCAGATGCAGGCTGGCCTTGGTTTTAATTGTTGCTCCTCTCTGAAAATCTTCAGTTTTGCTGCCTGGGTGCATGGAAATTTTTTGGCTCTTCACGGAAATTTGAGGGATGAATAATTTTTAGGTAAAGAATGGAATCGGATAAGGGTATTTTTGTCTGCGCTGATGAATGGCTGACCGGCAGGAGAGGAAAAGAAAAGTGGAAAAAGGATCCGGAAGAGGAAAGGGGAAAGGCGTGAAAGGGAATGAAAAGGATCCGATTTTGGAAAAATGCTGCGAGTGGTCATGGTTTTGCATTAAGGAAGTCCGGTATTATCGGACAAAGTGCACTGCTGATGGCAGATATAACCAGTCTAATGGGAATGGATATAATGAACCTTTATAGCATACTATATAAAAAATCTGATACGTAATTCTTAGGAAGACCTTAAAACTGACTGAAAAAATCTCGAAATAATACATAGCATACATATCTAACACATGGATTTGATTCCCAAATGCAATAAATTCAAAAAACAAATAGATAACGATGCTATCTATTTGCAAGTACATTTTTTAAGAAAAGTTTATGTTTGCATTTGCAGACGAAAAGGGCCCGTTTTTGGAGCTCTTTTTTTTGCGTTTTTAATGCACTTGCAACCGAATATCATTTAAAATTTCAGAAATCGAAGAGGGAAATTATGTTCCGGGTAGCCGAAAGGCGTTTGAAAATTCAAACCTTGGCCGTTACAATAGGCAACAGGTGCTCACGAAATGCAAGTATCTTGCAATATCCGACAGCAGGTGTCAGATTTCATGGACTTGTATTTGTGCGATAGTGATCCCCTCCCCGGGGGATATCCGAAAGGAGGATAGCAGGTTGACCAAAGGGGAGATGTTCCGGATGGATTTCGGGGCTCATTCAGTGTCAAGCATTTATCTTTCAATCACAATTTCATATGAGTCTTTTAATCTTTCCGGAATGAAACCGGACGACATGACTTCCACCTGAGCCGCGTCTTCCGGGGAAAACATTTTAGGAAGGTGAACATTTATGGATCCAGCTATTATCACACTGTGCGTGCTGGCAGTCGCTGCTTTCCTGTTTGTTACCGAACTGATTCCGCTGGCTGTTACCGCAATGGCAGCCTGCACCATGCTCGGTATTCTGGGAGTTCTCCCGGCAAAACAGGTCTATGCAGGTCTTTCCAACTCCACAGTCGTACTTTTCGGCGGCATGTTCGTTATCGGCGCTGCTATGTTCAAGACTGGCCTTGCTGAAGCAATCGGCATCGCAGTCGTTAAGAAGGCAGGCACAGGAGAAATCCGTCTGATGGGCGCTATCATGCTCGTTACGATCATCCTGTCTTCCGTTTCCTCCAACACCGGTACTGTTGCGTGCCTGATGCCAGTTATCGTCGGCATCTGCCAGGCAGCTAAAATCCCGGCTTCCAAGGAATTGATGCCTCTGGCAATTGCTGCTAACGTCGGCGGCACCATCACCATGATTGGTACTCCGCCAAACGTCATCGTTACCGGCGCACTGTCCGCAGCAGGACTTCCGACCTTCGGATTCTTCGAATTCGCATACATCGGCATTCCGCTGTCCGCTATCATTTTCTTCTGGACACTCTTCGTAGGCCGTCACTTCCTGCCAGACAAATCTGCAGGTGCTATGGACGAAGAAGCAGTCAAGGCTGCTAAAGAAGAAGCAGGCGCAGGCGATGACAATGCTCCAAAGAGCAAAACAAAAATGTGGATTTCCGGTCTCATCCTGATTGGCGTCGTACTCGCTATGGCTCTCGAAATCCCGACACTTCCGCTGCAGACTGCTGCCGTTACCGGCGCAATCCTCTGCGTCATCACTGGATGCCTCAAGGAAAAAGAAGCTTACGCTGGTATTGACTGGGTAACAATCTTCCTGTTCGCTGGTATGCTTTCCGTTGCAACCGCTATGGAAAAGACCGGCGCAGGCAAGCTGATCGCTGACACCGTTGTCAACATGATGGGTGACAATCCGAACCCGTACGTCCTGACCGCTGTACTGTTCCTGATCTCCAAAGGCTGCCTGAAAGAAAAAGAAGCATATGCAGGCATCGACTGGGTAACAATCTTCCTGTTCGCAGGTATGCTTTCCGTTGCAACAGCAATGGATAAGACCGGCGCAGGCAAACTGATCGCTGATACTGTCGTAGGTATGATGGGATCCAACCCGAACCCGTACGTCCTGACCGCTGTACTGTTCCTGATTTCCAATATCCTGACACAGTTCATGTCCAACACTGCATCTGCAGCACTCCTGGCACCGATCGGTATTTCCATTGCACAGTCCATCGGCGTCGATCCGAAACCGGTTTTGATGGCACTCGGCATTGCGGCATCCTGCGCATTCGCCACACCAATGGCTACTCCGCCAAACACCCTGGTACTTGGACCTGGCAACTTTACATTTAACGATTATGTAAAAGTCGGCGTTCCGATGTGCTTGCTTTCCTGGGTAGCTTGCGTAGTCATCATCCCGATCTTCTGGCCATTCCATTAATCGGCTGGAACGATTAAACGATTAAGCAACATATCAATGATGAGGATCTCTTCCGGCCTGGCCGGAAGAGGCTCCTTATTTTTACTCTCGAACGAGAGTTTCTCGCAGATAGAAAGGTGGATTAATACATGGCAACTCCAAGCCCACTTTCCATTTGTATCACCAACATGGTTATTGTATTCGCAGTTCTGATTTTCCTGGCTTTCGTCATTCAGCTGATTCACGTCATCGACCCAACCAAGAACAAGAAGAAATAATTCAATAACTATATTAATAGGAGGATACAAATATGGATGGCTTTATGAGAGCACTCGTTTCCGTATGGACAGACTCCGGCTTTGCCGCTCTGACCTGGGAAAACGTGGTTATGATTCTGGTAGGACTTGTCCTGCTGTACCT
>NZ_FR896454.1:0-9795 GCF_000435155.1 Dialister sp. CAG:357
CCAACCTTGGCAAGGTTGTGCTCTACCACTGAGCTACTTCCGCATGCGCATTTGCAACAATAACATTATATCATTGCTTGGCGATTTGTCAAGTCTCTTTTTTTAATCAATGATTTCGGAGAAGTGACGCTTCGTCGTCATGAACCGTATTTTATCACGCCGTCCGCTTCGTGTCAATAGGGATTTTTATCCGAATCTATCGAAGTTTCCGGTGTTTGTCCGGCTCTTTGCGACGTGTTTAAGTATACCCCATCATTCCATTTTGCGCAAGCCCTTTTTTGAAAAAAATTTGAACTTTTTTACAAAAAGGATACAAGAGGGCCATTCACCCCTTCTTCTGGCTTCCAGGCCCCTTCCTCCCCGCGCACAAACAAAGAGCCCGCTTCCCCCTTGAAAAGAGGAATACGGGCCATTCTTAGCAGATATAACACTATTACAGTTCGAGATCGGGATTGGCTCCGAATACTTTCATATGGCGTCCGAAAACAGACTCTGCGCGGTCGGTATAGTACCCAAGGTACAGACAGACCGTATTGTCCCCCGTCGGCTTGTCAGCTGACGAGCTTCCATACGCTGTCTTGTCGGAAAGGAATCTTCCGTCCATGGAAATGAAATCGGCAGAAAGTCCTTCAAGGATGGCTGCTGCAAAAGGATGGATGTCTTCTGCAGGCACCGGTTCCCCATCCGTTGCGCCTGCGCTCTTAAGGATCGCAAGCGATGCCCGGGCCGCCTCTGACGTTCCCTTTTCAATGGAGAAAGGAATCGTGAAGAGGGATTCTGTTTCCAGATAATCCAGGCAGCATAAGAGAAGGTAGAGGGAAACTGCATTTTCCATGGAAACTCCGATCAAAGAGAGATCGTCCTTTCCTTCAGGAAGGCCGGATGCGAGAGCGCGGAATACCTTCCAGCCCGTTTCCTCCCATTCCGGATGCACCTTTTTGCAAAGGCTTCTCCAGCGCGCCATGAAGGATACCATGTAAAGAGGCCCTTCAAAAGCTTCCGGGAAGATATGGAAGTAGTGCGCGGAAATTTGGGCAGCAGGATTTGGCTTTTCCATGAAATCCGCCGTAATGCCTGCATCGGAAAGGCAGGACTTCAGGTACACGGGCGGCACGCCCATGTCGATCAGTCCGCCGATCATCATATCCGCCGTCAGTCTGCCGTAGCATCGTACGAATAAAGCTTTCATCACTTGATCTCCTCTCTCTGCCTTCCTGCGCCCGGTCCGTCTTCAGCCACGTCTACGCCGGCCGAGCCGAATGTCTTCATCTGGTTCAGCATATCGATTGCCGCATCCATGAGGGAAAGTCCCAGCGCGGAACCATAACCTTCCGCTTCCGTGAAATCATAATGAAGGAAGGATTTCATGCCAAGCTTCTGCATCTGCATCTGGTGGACCGGTTCTTCATAATACACGGAAGGAATGACAAAATTCCGGATTTCCGGATACGCCGTCACGGCGCCCAGAACGGCAGCGCCTGTCACTGCATTGTCAAAGACGACCATCATATTGCAGCGGGCCGCTTCGACGACAAGGCCGAAGAGCGCTGCAATTTCAGCAGATCCCACGATGGAAAGCGTTCCCACAGGATCCTTGGCAAAATCGCCGACATCAGAAATATTCAGGGCAAAGCCTGTCTTTTCAGATGCCTTCTTCAAGTCTTCCTTCATGATGGCTGTCGTCACGGCCAGTGCAGAAAGCATGGAGCGCTCCCCGATATTTCCAAGGCCGATGACTTCGATGCCCTGACCGGCCAATGTCTTTCCCACCGACATGCCGACGGAAATCGCAGCGGCCGTCACTTCATCATCCATGGCAGGGTGGCCGAAGTGCGTGCCGCGGATGACCTTCTGCGTGAGGACGCCTTCAATGTCAGACGTATCCTGTTCAAGGCCCACGTCGATCAGGTAGACCGGCGCATCGATCATGCGCGCCGCAGCATTGACCGGGCCTGCGCCCTGGGCGACAAGCTTCATTTCATCATGGGAGAGCTGTCCCTTCGTCTTGTTTTCCCCGTCAGAAGCAGTATCCCCGCCGAAAATGACGATGGCCTTGTTCAGGTAGGACGGCTTGACTTTCCCCGTCACGCCTGCGATCCTGACAGCGATTTCCTCCAGTTTCCCCAGGGAATGGATCGGCTTGATCAGGTTATCGACGTAAAGCTGGCAGGCTTCCATGGCCTCCTTGTTCAGTTCCGGTATACGGCTCATGCTTTCACCCCCGCTTCTTCCTTTGTCACGCACTCACGGAATGCCGCAAGCGCAATTTCAAGCATTTTCATCTGGATGCCGGCTCCGACAGATTCTCCGAGGCGGAAATCCAGGTCGATGTATTCAGCAAGACCAAGCGCCGCCAGAGACTTCTTGTGCGCCTGTTCGAGCGACAGATGGGACGCCATGAGGTAGTTCACCACTTCAGGAAGAAGCGCCCTTGCAATGAAGGCGCTTGCCGTCGTGTTGAAGCCGTCAATGATCGTCATCGCATGGTTGGCAGCGGCGCCCAGGATGACACCGGCGAGGCATCCGAATTCAAAACCGCCGACCTTGGCAAGGACATCGATGCCGTCACCAGCATCCGGCTGGTTCACGTCGAGCGCCTGCTGCACGACCTCCACCTTGTGACGGAGACGTTCATCGGAAATGTTTGTCCCGCGTCCTGTGACCTCGATCGCATTCCAGTGATTAAAGGCCCCTAAAATGCACGCAGACGACGTCGTATTGGAAATCCCCATTTCACCGATTGTGAAGACCTTGTAGCCCTCTTTAGCTTTCTTGTCGGCGATTTCTATGCCGGTCTCGATCGCCTGGATAGCCTGCGCCCTTGTCATGGCAGGACCTTCGGTGATATCCTTCGTTCCCCATGCGATTTTACGGGGAAGAAGGCCTGGCACACGGCTCATGTCATGATTGATGCCCACATCGACGACGACCATGTCAGCACCTGCATAATAAGCCATCGCATTGGCCGATGCGCCCTTGGCAACGACATAGGACTTCGTCATGCCGACCGTCGTCGACTGCGGATAGGCGGAAACGCCCTGCTTGTAGACGCCGTGATCGGCGCAGGCAATCACCATGCAGCACTTGGGCTTGTCCGGAATGGCCTCTCCCGTGATGCCTGCATAGCGCACCACCATGTCTTCCATTTTCCCGAGATTTCCCATGCCCAGATATAAGTCACTCCAGCGCTGTCCGGCCTGCTCCATGGCATCCTGATCAAGCGGCTGGATGCGGTTCAAAGTTTCATCAAGTAAACCCATCATGCCTCCTTGTTTCACATAATGATTTGGAAAGTCATACAGTATTATTATACCATGAAACGCTCTCTTCTCTTTAGCGCGCTTTCCCTGCCTGATTTCTAAATTATTATTGTGTTTTTTAAGATATTGTTTATAAATCGGAAAGTATCTATAATATAAGTAGGCGAAGTTATGCCCTTCTCGAAATATGAATCCTGACAGGAAATCTGTCACCAAAAGGAGGTCTTATTTTGGATTACGAAAAATTATACATCACCGGAGAATGGATTCCGGGCGCATCCGGCACATTCATCGACGTCGAGAACCCGGCGACCCGTGAAATTTTCGCCAGAGTGCCGGCCGGCAATGCAGAAGACGTGGACAAGGCTGCCAAAGCCGCTCACGCTGCTTTCCCTGCATGGGCTGCCAAGACACTTGACGAAAGGATCGCCCTCATGGAGAAATTCCTGGAAATCTTCAGAAGCCAGGAAGACGGCCTGATCGACATCACGATCAAGGAACTCGGCTCCCCGTGGGCATTCACGAAAGGCTCGCAGGTCGAATACCAGTACGTCCGCACCCGTTCCTACATCGATCTGGCACCGACCGTTCCCATGGTTGAAAAAATGGCAGAATCCACAACATACAGAGAACCAGTCGGCGTCGTCGGCTGCATCACTCCGTGGAACTACCCGCTCGGCCAGGTCATCCAAAAAATCATCCCGGCTCTCCTGATGGGCAATACCATCATCTTGAAGCCAAGCCAGCATACACCGCTTTCTGCCTACTGGCTCGTCGATGCCTTTGAAAAGGCGGGATTCCCGAAAGGCGTCTTCAACCTCGTCACAGGCCGCGGCGGAGAAGTCGGCAATGCCCTCTCCTCTCATCCGCTCGTCGATATGATTTCCTTCACCGGCTCCACCAAGGGCGGCGTCACTGTCAGCAAGCATGCGCTCGAATCTGTAAAGCGCATCAGCCTCGAACTTGGCGGCAAGTCCCCATATGTCATTTTGAAAGCAGAAGACCACGACTACAACAAGCCGATCCATCTCTGCTTCAATACCATTTTCCTGAACTCCGGGCAGACCTGCACCGCATTCTCCCGTCTCCTCATCCCTGAAAGCGAAAAGGAAACGATCGAGAAGCAGCTCGTTGAAATCGCCAAAGAATACACCGTCGGCGATCCGGAGGATCACAATGTCAAGCTCGGACCTGTTTCCTCACGCGCCCAGTATGACAAGATCACAAGCTACATCAAGAAAGGCGTCGAAGAAGGCGCTACGCTACTCTACGGCGAAGTTCCGAAGGATCTTGGCGAAACCGGCGGCTACTACATCCATCCGGTCATCTTCACCGACGTCAAGAACAGCATGACAATCGCGCAGGATGAAATCTTCGGACCAGTCCTCTGCGTCATCACTTACAAGGACATCGATGATGCCGTTGCCATTGCCAACGACGTCCGCTATGGCCTGAATGCCGGCGTCTATGGCCCGAAACAGGAAGCCATCGCCGTCGCTCACCGCATCCAGTCCGGCAACGTCTACATCAATGACAGCCCGAGAGATACGGCTGCACCATTCGGCGGATACAAGGAAAGCGGTATCGGCCGTGAAGGCGGCGTCTACGGCATGATCGAATTCACGCAGCAGAAAGCTCTCTTCGATACATGCAAGGAATAATCTGCTATTGAAAAATACGCTATTGAGAAAGGGTGCCCGGAAAGGCATCCTTTTTCTTGTGCCTTCTTTTTTGTATAATGAAATATATAGAAAAAGGAGGCACTATGAAACAATCTCTTCTTAAGAAAATAATCATCGCCGTCATCGTCATCCTCGCCGCCGCTGCCGGCTGGTACTTCTTCTACTGGAAAAATACCCCCGCCTATGCGGCAGGAGAAATCCAGCAGGCCGTGCAGCATAAGGACCTGCAGCTCTTCGAAGAACGCGTAGACCTCAGGAAGGTCTATTCCTCAGCCTTAGACGACTCCGCATCCATGCTTGCCAATGACGGAAAACCCGATCACCGCTTTGCTGCCGCCATCATCAAATCGCTGAAGCCGCAGCTCATCGATGAACTCATCCGCCAGACAGAGCTCAAATTCCAAAGCGGCGATACCGAGCCGAAATCCATCACAGGAAAGGCCGCACAGACCCTCACCGCTTATGCAGGCTCCTCCGCCCTTTCCCTGACAGGCATCTTAAATGTCGAGAACAATGACAAGGGTGCCGTCGCCAACGTCAAGCTCCACGACAAGGACCTCAACAAGGACTTCATTTGGAAAGTGCAGCTTGAAAAGGACATCAACGGAAACTGGGCCGCGACGAAGGTACTGAACGTCAAGGAATACCTGCAGGAAAGAGAAGCGGCCGGAAAACTATAATACGCATGAAAAAAGGGACTGTAGCAAAATGATTACACATTTTGCCACAGTCCCTTTTTTATTTTCCATCCTTTTAGACAATCTGGAAAAGGAAGAATTTCAGGTAGTATGTTTCCGGCACGGTCATGAGGATCGGATGATCCGGGGCCTGCTGGCGGAATTCGATCTGGCGGAGTGTCACGCCTGCATCTCTGGCTGCTTCCTTCACCATTTTCACGAAGAGTTCCTCTCCCATGAAGTGCGAGCAGGAGCAGGTGGCAAGGTAGCCGCCTCTTGGCAGGATCTTCATCGCGCGGTAGTTGATTTCCTTGTAGCCGCGGAAGGCTTCATGGACGGTCTTTCCCGACTTTGTGAAAGCAGGAGGATCGAGGATGATGTAGTCGAAGTCATGGTTGTGTTCCTGATCAAGTTTGACAAGGTAATCAAAAACATCAGCCTTGACGACATCGATATCCAGGTTGTTGGCTTCTGCATTCTTCTTTGTCATGTCGACGGCTTCCTGGGAAATGTCGACAGCTGTGACAGACGCTGCGCCGCCCTTGGCAGCATTTAAGGCAAATGCGCCGGTATGGGTGAAGCAGTCAAGGACATGACGGTTCCTTGCAATGGCAGCGGCCGCCAAGCGATTGAACTTCTGATCGAGGAAGAAGCCTGTCTTCTGCCCGTTTTCCACGTCGACCGTGTAGCGGATGCCGTTTTCCACAATGCCTGCCGTCGTCGTCTTTGCCTTCGGATCGAGGAGCGGAGAATCAAAGAATCCCTTGAACTGTTCCATGCCTTCCAGTTCCCTGATCTTCACGTCATTTCTTTCATAAACGGCTGATACATGAAGATTTCTTTCATTCAGTACTTCGATCAGCGCATTTAAGATAACATCCTTTCTCTTTTCGATCCCGAGGGAAAGAATCTGCACGGAAAGGACTGTGCCGAAGCGGTCGACCGTAAGGCCCGGCATCTGATCGGCTTCGCCGAAGACAAGGCGGCAGCAGTTCATATCTTCCGGACGCATGACCTGCAGGCGGTAATCGACAGCATACGCCATCCTGCGCTTCCAGAATGCTGTATCAAATGTATCATTGGCATTGACAGAGAAAATGCGGATCGTGATCTTCGAATGCGGGTTGTAGAAACCCGTTCCGACAAATTTTCCCTTGACGGACAATACGCGGACAAGGTCGCCCGGTTCTGCCCCTTCTTCCACCTTCATGACCTCGGTCGAGTAGATCCAGGGATGGCCGCCTCTGGCCGCCAGTTCCGCTCTTTTCGTAATGACTGCTTCTTTACACTTTTTCATGCTGACTCCATTCTATGAATGCGGGAATCCCGCCAATTTTTCGATTCTGTTATCTTACCATATCCAAAGGACAAGCGACAGTTATTTATCCTTCAGGAATTCCTTGAGAACGACGGCCTGGTTATGGATTTCATCCTTCGCACCATAAAGAAGCGTCACAGGGCCCTTTTGAAGTTCTTCCCTGATAAGGGAAATGAACTTCTCCGTATCCGGATTTCCCGAAAGTTCTTCCGCATATCTTTTCTTGAACTTCTCGAATTTTTCCGGATCATGGCCGAACCATTTCCTAAGCTCCGTCGATGGGGCAATAGACTTGTCCCAGATACCGAGCGCTGCCTTTTCCTTGGAAATGCCCCTCGGCCAGAGCCTGTCTGTCAAAATACGGAAGCCGTCCGACTCCTCGGGCGCTTCATATACGCGCTTTACCTGTACATCCATAAGAATTCCTCCTTCTTATTATATTTTCCTTATACTTTCCTATAGTGTATCACTTTCCCAGTGGAAATAAAAAAAGAGAACAGCGATTTCTCGCCATTCTCTTTTAATGATTCATTCAGACTGATTCAGTCAGATTACATCATTCCGCCCTGCGGCATCGGAGGCATAGCCGGTTTATCTTCCAGGATTTCGCCTACGACTGCTTCTGTGGTCAGAACGAGAGCTGCAATGGATGCTGCGTTCTGCAGTGCGCTGCGGGTAACCTTAGCCGGATCAACGATGCCAGCCTTCATCATGTCTTCATACTTGTTTTTAGCTGCGTTGAAGCCGATGCCGTCGCCTGCTGCCTTGACCTTTTCAGCTACGATAGCGCCTTCGATGCCTGCGTTGTCAGCGATCTGACGAACAGGAGCTTCGATAGCGTGACGGACGAGGTTGATACCTGTCTTTACGTCGCCTTCAGCTTCGATGCTGTCCAGGGAGCTCTGGATGTCGAGGAATGTTGTGCCGCCGCCGGCTACGATACCTTCTTCAACAGCTGCGCGGGTAGCGTTCAGAGCATCTTCGATTCTGAGTCTCTTGTCTTTCATTTCGACTTCGGTTGCTGCGCCGACTTCGATGACTGCGATGCCGCCGGACAGTTTAGCCAGACGTTCCTGCAGTTTGTCTTTATCGAACTGAGAGGTGGTTTCCTTCAGCTGTTCTTTGATCTGTTCTACTCTGTGACGGATTGCATCCTTGTCGCCAGCACCATCAACGATGGTGGTGTTGTCCTTGGTAATGCGGACCTGATGAGCCTGTCCCAGGTCATCAAGGGTTGCGCTGTCGAGCTTACGGCCCATATCTTCAGAAATGACATGGCCGCCGGTCAGGATAGCGATATCTTCGAGCATTGCCTTACGGCGATCACCGAATCCCGGAGCTTTGACAGCTGCGCATTTCAGTGTGCCGCGGAGTCTGTTGACTACGAGGGTTGCCAGAGCTTCGCCTTCTACGTCTTCAGCAATGATCAGGAGTTCCTTGCCGCTTCTAGCTACCTGTTCGAGGAGCTGGAGCATATCCTGAAGCATGTTGATCTTCTTGTCGGTGATGAGGATCAGAGGATTGTCGATAACGCATTCCATCTTGTCCGGATCAGTTACCATGTACGGGCTGAGGTAGCCGCGGTCGAACTGCATGCCTTCTACGACTCTCAGGTCGGTTCCCATGGTCTTGGAATCTTCAACAGTGATAACGCCGTCATTGCCGACTTTGTCCATAGCATCAGCAATCAGTTTGCCGATGGTCTTGTCAGCGGAGGAAATGGATGCAACGTTAGCGATTGCTTCCTTGCCTTCTACCTTAACAGCCTTTTTCTTGATTTCGCCTACGAGAACTTCGACAGCCTGTTCGATGCCCTTCTTCAGGACCATCGGGTTTGCACCTGCTGCTACGTTTCTCATGCCTTCATGGATCATGGACTGAGCCAGGAGGGTTGCGGTTGTTGTGCCGTCGCCTGCTACGTCGTTTGTCTTTGTTGCGACTTCCTTGACGAGCTGAGCGCCCATGTTTTCAAATGGATCCTTCAGTTCGATTTCGCGGGCAATGGATACACCGTCGTTGACGATGTTCGGAGCGCCGAACTTCTTGTCCAGAACGACGTTGCGGCCTTTCGGTCCCAGTGTAATCTTAACTGCGTTAGCCAGCTGATCGACACCTCTAAGCAGTGCTGCGCGTGCTTCTTCATTATAAAGTACTTTCTTTGCCATTTATGTCACTCCTGTAAATGAAATACTAAAACAAATGATTAGAGAATTGCGAGAATATCTCTTTCAGACAGAAGCAGATAATTTTCTCCTTCTTCTTCAATGTCTACGCCGGAGTATTTTGCAAACAGAACTCTGTCGCCAACTTTGACTTCAAACGGTGTGCGAACGCCGTTGTCCAGAATTTTGCCGGAACCGATGGCAATGACAGTGCCCTTCTGGGATTTTTTCTGCGCTGTATCTGGGAGCAGGATGCCGCCCTTTGTCTTTGTTTCTTCTTCGTCGACTTTAACGAGAACACGATCTGCTAATGGTTTTAACATTTCCATTCCTCCTTTAACTATTAGCACTCAATCCATCTGAGTGCTAACTTACGTTACTATAATACATAACTTTTAAATGAAATGCAAGAGGGATGATGCGTTTCTTTGAAAAATTTTTGAAAATTTTCTATACGTTTTCCATAAAAAAAGGGCTGTGACAAAATCCGTTAAAACGCGGACTTGCCTTCCTAGACGGGGAAGGTGCCCGGAGGGCGGATAGGGTTGATTTCCACGGACGAAGCTATATAAGTTCAAAACAAATAAGAACTGATTTCTTTTGTTTCTCATCGCCGAGCTTCCCCCAACGGAGGGAAGAATTGCCTTTTACCTTGCTCCGGGAGGAGAAGACCTGCTACACAAGAACAAGCCCCAA